>JAFGPJ010000363.1 GCA_016936275.1 Sedimentisphaerales bacterium | reverse complement strand
GCGGGATTTTCCTCTATATCACGGTCTCGAACGGCCGCGCCTCTTTTTGCCAGCTCTTCGCGGAGTACGGGACCCAAAATATAAGAAAAGGTAATAGTCAGATTGTCGAAATCCACGTCCATTATCACGGGTATATTGCAGCCGGCACGACCGAGGTGATAATGTGCTTCTATCTCATTTACAAACGAGGATTTATTCCCTTTGTAATGCTTTTCAATACCGACATATCCATCTATCACGACTACTCGAAGATCAAATCGCTTTCGTGCCAAAAATTGTTCTTGAGAAATGTTCGGTATATTTGAGATTTTCCCTATCTTCGACAGCAAAAAACCATCCTGGTCTATTTCGCCGAGAACAACTTTATTTAATTGCTGCCGGGAACTTGCGGATGAAGCGATTTTGTCCCAATCCAGCCCCAGTTGTTGTATTGTTGTCTTATAACCTGTATCTACTAGGCTTAAAAGCAATTGTTTGTTTTGCCGCCAGTACTGCATCTTTTTCTCTGCAAAGTAGTATTTAATCGTTATTCTCTTAATCCACATGTATAGTCGTAAACAAAACTGAAAAAACGGCGTTGCAGTGGATAAGACAAAATACGTATATCCGGCATAAAAACGTTTATAAGGCATAATTCTATCGCACGTCGAAGTCTGAAATATTCACACTCCAGTTATTCATTTCAAAGACGCAACTGTCTATGACATCAGGAATGAGTATCTTCCCGGTCATTCTTATTCTCCGTGGTTTCTTCGAATCAGGAACTTTCCAAAGTCCGGCAGGCTTTGAGGGCAGCTTACCCACATAAATGATAATATCTACAGCCTTGACGGCTGCTCTACAGATTTGTTTCACTGCTCTTGCAAGAGATGCGGCATTCAAAGGAACGACATCAATAATATACAATGTTCGAATCCTGCCTTCTTCCTCGTATATTTTGTAAATGCATTCGGCTGCTTCTCCGAGAGCGATTCTGCTGTAGCTGGCATCATATCGGTGCCGTTCGAACTGCTTATCCACCACTTTTGCTATGCCATGTCCTGCATTTGAATTGTCCGGTATCCTGCAAAATCGAGCTGTTAATTTACAGAAACCTCTCGACAGAACGTTGAAAGGTTTCAGTTTTCGAACAACAGAACCAACATTCAGAGGCAGGACATAATAATCCAATTCACCAATATCAGTGTATTTCAGAAGTCTCTTTTGGAAGGCGTAAAATTGTTCATTAGGAAAGCCGAAAATAAACGAAATACCATCACATATAAGGCCCTGATGCACGAGGTTTGTCATTGTAATTATGTGACCCGACCCCCGGTATTTTGGATCGATCATTGTGTCTACAGAAAGAGAGAATATATGCTCTTTCCCGAAGAATCTGTATCGACCAGGCACAGCGCTTAATGCTCCTACGACGGTTTTTTCGTGCAGCATCAGTCCGTGATATGAGTAGCCCTTGGGTGTATAGAGGAATTTTCTTTCGAATGTGTCTTTTGTCATTTCCTTATTGAAAATCCGTAGAAACAAATCACGCATCTGCTTCTGCTCGGATTCGGTGAGCTGGTCGGTTGTCTTGAAGACTATATGTGTACTTAGATTACAAATTGGACGATTTTTATCACGAGCGGCTTGCGTCAATTGGCTGCTTTGCGGCCCATCGTTCTGATCATGAAGTAATTGAGATTTGATAGGCATAGCAATATCCTATACAATGGTCATGTGGTAATCATTTGTAGTACGGCAAAGAACCATCGTAATCAGTGGATGGATACGCTTTGCGACAATGGATTTTTCTCTTCGACCGTGTAGGGTTGGCCATTCAGTATGCTTAAATATAATTTTTCAATCTGTTCACTGATGGACTGCCATGAATAATGCTGCCTGATACGTTCTTTGGCCCGGACGTTCACGGCTTCTACCTCTTCGCGATGTTCGAGCAGCCAACGGAGGCGGCCCGCCAGATCGTCTACGTTTTTATTGGCAAAGGAAAAACCAGCGCCTCCGATGGCTTCCAGATTTGCCGGAATGTCACTGACGAGACAACAGTTGCCGTAACTCATTGCTTCGAGGATACTCATCGACAAGCCCTCTGCTTCGGATGGATGAGCATATACGTAGCAATGGCTGAATAGTTCTTCGAGAAGTCGGCCGTCGGCGAAACCGGGGAAAACTACGCGCCGGTCATCCCCGGCCAGTTTAAAAACTTTCCTTCTGTATTCCGTATCTCTCTGAGTATCGCCGCCAATTACGAGTTTCATATCGATATCGAGTCGTCTAAATGCTGAAATTAGATAATGGACGCCTTTTTCAGGCACCATGCGACAAGCGAAAAAGATATATTTTTTCGGTTCAAGACCGAGCCGATAAATTTCTCTTGCTTCGGTTTTCGGTTTAACATCTGCTGCTGTGGGTATGTACTGCATTTCAACGCCGCATTGCGTTCGATAGAAGGCACATTGTGTACGGGAAACAGCCGTATTAATATGAGATTGGGATAAGGCCAGTTTTTCCAGGATCTTCACTACCGACCAGGTGAGTGTGCCCCAGCGTTTGTTTTTCCATTCCAGACCCAGACCATGCACCTGCAGCACGCATTTGGCGCCGCGAAGTTTGGGAAGCCAGGCAAATGCACACGGGGGAAAACTGTGCATATGTACGATGTCATATTTCTCCATGCTCGATTTAATTGCAGCAGTCACTGAACAAGAGAGCTTCTGTAAACACGGTGCTGCGAATGACGGAACACTCACAATCCGCATTCCCAGATGGCGCTGCGGCACGTCACCATAGTGGCGCATTGTGTAAACCGTCACTTCATGCCCTCGCTGGACAAGGCGTGAACCGAGTTCCGATGTGTACTTCTCGATACCACCACCACCTGTAATATTCTTAACAACTGAAAACGCTATCCTCATGAATGACTCTCCTTTGTTGCGCTTGCCTCAATAGAAATACGGCAGGATGAACAACTCGTTGCCCGTGCTGAATAAAGAATAAATTTACTACGTTTGTTTTTCCACTATGCCCAAGGGATACCATCCGTCAGGATATGCACCTTTATTCGCCAATTTGATCGCTGGTGAATGATTGCCCGGATTTAGAATTCCGAACGAGACAGTATAGTTACCTGCTCCGAGTGAATCCGGCAATAACAGCTTTTCCGTTACTCGATGCCTGCCCGGCAACCATTGGCGAACTCTTGCTCCTGATTCCATAATAACCGATGCTTGGCCGCTTGTTAGTTTTATCGCCGGTGTAAAATTCTTGTAAACCGGGGCGACGCCTAAGTTTTCGATTTCCATATCAAGAGGAAAATGTCGCTGGTCCGGAGATAAACTTTTAGGCAAAACAATCCCGCGTAATCTAAAACAGTATCCGCATCGTTTTAAGAAGTGCCGGATCGAGGGAACCTGTTGCGATAAAATTGGTTTCGATTTCGCGTTAAAAGCAGAACCATGCCATTCCAATGCTTTGTTCCACATATTTTCATAGCCACCGCCCTTCTGCGGCATGTATTTCTCCAGGTCAGCCATTGAGCCCGGAGGTTCAAAAGCTATAGGGCCGTTCTTCCATGCATCCAATGCATTGGCTTGTTTGAGGTATTTTGGATAGGCATCGAGCATATGACACCATGTGTTGGAAAAATGGCCGTAATCCCCCAGTGAATCGGCCCGCCAGCCTGTTCCTTTGCTGACGGCATATCGCAGCCCCGGCACATATCCGATGAGCATCGACAAAGGAGTTTCGTTCCAGTACTTAAGGTACATGTCGATGATTTTGACGGCGTTTTCCTCGCTGATCATTGGAACTTCCGGCTCCGTATGCGACATGTGCCATTCGCCCCAGAATCCCACACTGCCTATGTCCATTCGAATAATATTCTGATGCCCGTTGTACCGTTCTCCGAATGCGATGACGAGCTCCTCCTGCTTTGCCAGAAAATACGGATCATTATGTTCCGGCGCCCATCCCTCGCGATTGTATTTTCTATATCGGTAGCCTTTTGCCTTGGCGGAATACCATTTAGGCGTTCCCACATAGGGATCGGCGGCGCTGGTCGGCATAAATCGCAAAGCCAGATCCTGCCTGTTCTGTTGGGCTTTCTCCAACAGCCAATCAGTCATCTCGAAATTATATTTGCCTTTTTGTGGTTCCAGTTTGCTCCAGTAGAAACGAAAATAGGCAATAGAACATTCCGGGTAATTATCCGTCGATTTATTTATATGGTCTTCATTGAATGAATGGAATGTTTCAAATCCCATCCCGGGATTAACCAAAACCTCATCGATTGGTTCCGGTTCGATAATACTTTTATCCGCCTGACGAGCACATGCCGGATTAAGTAGCCATGGACTGGCCATGCCTCCCAACAGGCAGGAAGAACCCAATTTGATAAAATCTCTACGATTCATGTTTCAATTCAGCAGATTTCTATAAAGCTCTATTAAATGTTCATAGTGCAGTTCAGAGGAATATTCTCTTTCTGCTTTTTCACGAGCGGTATGTCCCATTTGTCGGCGTAGAGATTTGTCCGTCCAGAGATTTTCGATACACTCTGCGAGTTGTTCAGCATCTCCCATCTTGAACAGCATCCCTGTCTTTTCATCATCAATCATCTCAGGAATTCCGCCCATGCTGGCTCCGATAACGGGCTTTCCGCACGCATAGGCCTCCAGGATAGTCATTGGGGCGTTCTCGTAACATTCCGATGGTAATATGAGAAACGCTGCATTCTCGTAGAGTTGCTTTAGGTCCTCCCCGGTTTTGTATCCCTCAAATATAACATGTGTCATTTTTTTATCCCTGGTGATGTCCTCATATTCAGCTTTAAGCGGGCCGTCACCGACTATGCGAACAGGGACATCAAGATGCTCGGCAGCGGTAAGTAATGTGAGAATCCCCTTTTCCTTTGAGAGCCGGCCGACAAACAGTGCATAGCCGCCTTCTTTATGGCTTGGTTTATGCTCCGCAGTGTTCACAAAATTTGGAATGTGTAGCAATCTATCTCGATTTATTCCGTGCTCAGCATGTTTCCTCAGGGAGAACATGCTGGGACAAATAAAGTAACGGATTGTATCGTACTTATGCAGCCACTTGTTCAGATAAGACTCGATGCAATAGACGCAGGAGGCAGTAAGGCTTTCTTTGTGGCATGTATTGAGCAGACAATGGATGAAATGACCACCATTGCAGTCTTCGCAAACAGCACCCCGGTTGAGCATAGCGTACGAAGGGCAGATAAGTTTATAATCATGAAGTGTCATAACCACAGGAACCCCTTTTCTTTGCGCGGTATCCAGGACTGAAGTGGTCAGTCCTCCGTATATGTTATGCGCATGAACAATATTGGAGTCGGTCGCTTCAAGGAAGCGATTAAAGCCACGGGCTGTCCGGCGATCGTACATAATGTTCAGTGCCATGGAGACTTTTTGGAATCGGGATATATTTCTCCAGTCCTTAAAGGGGATATAGTAATCACTAAATTCCGAAGTTTCGTTGTGGGGATGCGCTTGTGAGAACACCGGTACTTGGTGACCGTGTGCCTCAAGAATTTTTTTCTCCTCGAACAAAACACGCTCGGCACCGCCTCTGATGTAGTAATAGTTGTTTGCCATTGCGATACGCATTGTTGTCCTTTCATCGTGGGGCTGTAGCGGGTTGCATTGTTGTTTTTTTCTGAGCGCTGGCCAAAAAGAACACAAACAAACTCATGAACAGGAGATTTTCTAAATTGTTTTCACTGAAGCAGTATAGTGCTATCATAACGATGCAATACCAGTGTCTTGAGTCGATTCGACGAAACATGGTCAGAAAGAAAGCCATGTAGAGTGTCAGCCCGATGATTCCCTGCTCTATCAGAACTCTTAAATAATCGTTGTGAGGTTCATTGTACAAAAGCAAGGTTGATGAAGCAATCCCGCGGCCGCAAAGTAACTGGACTATATTCGCATCTGCGACGACATCGACGCACGTACGCCAATGCGAAATTCTCCAAATCCCCGAGCAGTCATTGGTG
This sequence comes from Sedimentisphaerales bacterium, assembly GCA_016936275.1. Classification (GTDB taxonomy): domain Bacteria; phylum Planctomycetota; class Phycisphaerae; order Sedimentisphaerales; family Anaerobacaceae; genus JAFGPJ01. The sequence continues at coordinate 10,607 of JAFGPJ010000363.1, read as the reverse complement.
CTGTATATTTTGTTCAGGTACCCATAATCCAATTCGTAGCCCGAAGCGGCCAATGGCAGTTCGTGCCACACCATATAAAGCTGTGTGACAATTCTCTTGACTATAGGAACATCCATAAGTAGGCGGGTCGTCAGTAAACATCCCAGCAATAACAGAGCTATGCCGACAGGCAATAGTACCCACTTGTTCCGATACCTCCGAGTGGATTTCATCAGTAAAAGGTATTTGAACGCCATAGCACCGGCATATGCCAGAATCGCTCCGCTTGTACCCGATAACAGCAAAAACAGAACGAGAATCGCATGAATCGAAAACTTCCTTGCCCTGCTATCCTTCTCTTCGTCAATCAAAAATAACAATGTCATCATCGATAGGCTGAACATGTTTGCATTTACAAAGATACCGGACATGCGCATAACATCATCTGTCTCGCTGACGTTTGGTACAAAAAATGATACAAGGCCCATGAATAACAGAACGAAAATAAAGACCGTGCGAAAAGGTGTCGAATAGATTGGGGCAAGGCCCATGCTGAAAATGAAAATATACAGGATACAAATCACGATATGCTTTAGAAGGAAGTGAAATATCGTATTCGTCGGATCATACAATGTTGTGAATATCGACAGGAACATAATGCAAAACACGAGCAGCACACTCTTATCGACACGTACAGCCATGATGTTCCTGCACCACTCGATACAAACGCACATAAACAATAGTGCGCCACCTATAACAAGAAAGCCTCGTGCATCAACAATGAGCGCACCAATAGCAATCACGCTATAGACAAAGAAACCCGCGGCAGGCAACCTCCACCCGAGCACTGCCGGCTGTTGTGTCACTGCGGTTGATATATTGGATTCGCGAATAATCATACTTACTTTCCTGGAGAAAATTGCCGCTTTGGCATTTCTTGCTGCTGCCTCTTATCTTGACGCATATATCATATCGACCCGAATAATGCACACATTCCAGCGGCCGAGAAATTCGCTAACGATCAAGCTCACCATCTGTAATGGAGTATAACGGAATCGCTGACAGTTACAGCGTCTTGTTGTGCTTATTTTTTTCTTCCATCTACTGCTGCTATCCACTTATCTCCAATTTTATGCAAATCGACATGATGCATGCCTGCTGCATTCCATCCTTTGCCTGTCATATTGACCACCGGTTTTTCAACGATCTTCTCCGCGTATGATTTTTCAGATAACTCAGTTATTTCAAAAGCAAAAACCTGAATGCCGTAGTACGGATCATCATCCTGCGCTAACCTATAGAGACAGCCATTATAAGTAAAAACTTTCCCCCCCGGCCTTGCGATATTTTTATCAAATTTTACTATAGGATTTTTGGGGTGGGGCTTCCATTCCCCCATTAAATCGCTCGAATAATATAGATTCAAGATGTCATCATCCGGTGTAGAAACAAATAACCACCACTTTTCGTTATCTCGATATATTGAAGGATCTACATAATGATATCCAGTTAATAGATTTCCGACATATTCCCATTGTTCCGGAAAAGATATTGCTTTGTATAACCTTACTGATAAGTCCTCGTGACATTCCGGGATTAGATAATAATCATCGTTCCACTCAAAAATATTCGGATATGACAGATGGAATGTTTCGTCAATTACAATTTTTCTGTATTCCCAATGTATACCATCGGTGCTTTCTGCATAGCCAATATCACCTTGATTAGTTTCCCGGTTCAGCACTTCGAAAAACATGTAATATTTTCCGTCTTTGAACGCCATGAACGGGTCTGCGACGAAACTTGCGTCTATATCAACAACGTTTTTTCCTGTGAGAACCGGGTTGGAAACATCTTCCGGTGCAGATAAATCGAATGGAGTGGATCCTTCATATATCCCAATAGACCAAGGACCAGAAATCTTGAAATATTTATGAACTCGATAGTAAGCAATTTTGATGATTTCATAAGGAAAGCATTGATTTTTATGAATGACGATTCCAAACATTAAGCCCGCTGCGAATGCTATCGTCAATAAGACTAAATTGATTATACATTTCTTCATACACCTTTCTCCTTTAGGGCCTGACTATGAATATGTGGTTTCTGTATTAAATTCCTGATCTTTCCGAGTGTAATTATTTCTGTTTCAAATCTGCCCATTGTACTGATTGACGCGGCGGAACATACTATAGACAAAGAAGCCCGCTACAGTTGATCGCCACCCAAGATATGTTGGCTGTTGCATCACAGTGGTTGATATATTGGATTCGCGAGTAATCATAAAAATAGTCCCACAGAAAACTGCCGCCTCAGCAGAGCTTTATTTTTCTCGAAGAACCAAGGGAGTTTCTCCCGGGTTGATCGATGAGGCCCGCCCCCGTCGAAACTTCAAGCTCTTCAGAAGTTTTTCACGTTCTCGTGACGTCAGACTGAAACACCAGGCACTGATACACGTCATCGCTATGGAAAATATAACCACTGCTGCAATACTTATCCAGGATGCCGGAGAATGAAAATACTTCCAGAGACTTATTAAAATTACAGTCGGCGTACTTCCTAACAGCACGGGCCACCAAATCCTGACAATAGTCTCCCGTGTCGAAATTTTCATTTTCATGTTGAAGTAGATCGGCAGGAGAATGCCCGACATCAATGCCATAGGCACGCTGTTCGACCATGCTATTGCAATTAATCCTAAATTGAATACTTTTACTGAGACGATGGAAGCTGAGATGCAGAGCAGCCCGGTGATGATGGTTAAAAGGCCAAAAATTTTATGATCGCCTTTACCAACCAACACCAGAAAATTGCTGTATTGAGCTAATCTTAAACAGTGTCCGACTGTTAAAATGGCCAGTACGACGCCGAGACTGTTGACTATGCTCGGGTCCTGGAATTTTTCCCCTACCCATATCTGCAGAAATTCTCTGCCCATCACAATTAGGAAACATGCAGCAGGAATTATCATCAGCAGGCTGTATTTTTGCATGAGAAACGATATCTCGCGCACATGCGAGTGCTCGTCTCGTGCGTCAAGGTCGCTGACGGCGGGCTTGATCGCGGTCGCGAAAGCACGCAGCAACTGTGACAACAGGAGGATGCCGGCTATGGCAACAGCAAATTGACCGACTTGAGCCGTACCGATGTAGATAGCAATAACTAAATCAGTAGCCTTCAATATAAGCATAGCTCCGGTTCTGTACAAACATGTATTGATTCCGTATGTCAGCATTTCTTTGAGAAGCTTGAAATCAATACTGCTGATAGAAATTGAAACGTCCGGCAGAAGCTTTCTTATATAGACGAACTGCACGAATTTCGCGAGGATTTCGCCGGTGCCATAAACAAGCCCTATCGTCAGCAGGCCATATCCCCGGCCTAACAGGATAACCACTAAAAAGGTCCGCAGAAGTAGCATCAAAAACTCTGTGAGGTTCAAAATATCATATCTCTGGAGCCCGCATAATAATGCGGATGATACCTGTAAAGGCATTGACAAGACAAACGAAGATCCCACAATCAAAACAAGCACGCCGGCAATGCTGACCATATCGGGCGCGATCGTAAACCATGCTCCAATGTTGTCATATAGCAGCAGGGTCATTAGACCGAGCACAACTGCCAGTGCTGTGAAGAAGAACAGAGAGGTGCTGATTATACGTTGGATTGCATCGTTATCGCGCCTTGCCAGATTCACGGGGATATACCTGTCGATGGAGCTGTTCATGCCCATGTCCAGCAGCCGTCTATACTGAAAAATGGAGCCGATCAGCACCCATACACCGTACCTGCTCTCGCCGAGTTGTGACAAAAAGAATCGTATAAGGAAAAAGGTGATTAGTGCACCACTTACGAGGGTTATCACGTTGAAAATTGTGTTATGGATGAGTCGTTTGGAAGTTGTAATGTATTGTTCGCTCATTCTTTAGTTCTATAAAGGTTTATATAGAAAACGTCAGGATTAGGTGTATAGAAGTGTCCGGTCTGCTCCATAATGCTCTGAGTTTCGTCTTTTCATCCGAAGGTCGTTGATGTCGTATTCCTCGATAAGACGTGTAAAGAGGGCCACTCTTCTGCCGGCGGATTCGAGAGAGCTGTTTTTGTAAAGCGTGATTTTCAAATGTAGTGATGAGCCGGATCGTCGGTCTCGAACAGGCACAAGAACCTGAATAAGACCTTCCGGGTCGGGATCCGGATCGTGGCCATTGTGACTCCAGTTTAAATTGCGAGAGGTGCCGTCACGGTTAACCAGGGTCAGATCGACTGTCCAAAACTCCATTTTGCCCGCTGCTGTTGATACTGCCTGCCACCATTGATCGAATGTTGCCGCTCGTCGAAAATACAATGCCGCCTCCTCGAAGCTCTTTCTCTCCTCATGCTCTCTGTGAGTGATCTTATATCTTTTCTGCATAGCCGCCTTGATTTGCTCCAGTCTTACAGAGCCTACAATGTGGAATATAAGAAGCAATAAAACCAGGATACAAAAGAAGACAATCAGGACATAGATTTTGGGCGTAACTATCATGAACATTCCCAGCCCTGCATTCAGAAGTGTCACGCCATAGATTGCGATGACGGCCTGGGATTGCGTCAAACCCAGGTCGATTAGTTTGTGATGGAAATGACTGCGGTCGGCGGAAAATATGGATCGACGCTCCAAAAAACGACGCAACATGGAGAAAAGAGTATCGAATATGGGAATCCCCAGAACAGCAACCGGAAGAGTCAGACCCACCAGCGCCGAAGATTTAGAAAAACAGAGAACGCTTGACGCGGCAATCATAAATCCCAGGAACATGCTGCCGCAGTCGCCCATAAAAATCTTAGCCGGATTGAAATTGAAGAATAGAAAGCCGGTAACAGTACCAAGCGTGGCAAGCATGAGTATAACCACAGCCATATTACCCGTAGAGCCTGCAAATACCGCCATAACTCCACAGACGATGGCGCAAATCCCACCTGCAAGGCCATCCAGTCCATCGCTTAAATTTATGGCATTAGTGATGCCTACGATCCAGAACAGCGTCAGTGGCCATGAGAACCATCCAAAATCCACAGTCATTGAATCGGTTATAACTATTGATTTAATACGAATATCGACCATACAAACCATAAGGGCCGCAGCAACCTGTGCAATAAACTTGGTTCGTGCGCGCAGCCCATTTGTCTTGACGTCGTCGATTAAACCGGCCATGAATATGAAACCCGCAGCTAAAAGCAGGATGCGGAGTTGAACGTGCATAATTTGGTCTGTGGTGACAGTTTGATACCAGAGCCATAGCACGGTAATGCTCACAGCCATCATTGATACGAAGATAGCTATGCCTCCAACATGTGAGACGGGACTCGTATGCATATGCCTGGCACCCGGAACATCTACGATATTGAACCGGTGTGCAAGCAAGATCACCACCGGTGTTATAAAAAGCACAAGCAAAAGAGAGCCAGTGTAAACAGCTAAGTAGATATTCATAATCAGGTCAACCTTCAAAAATTTTTAATCCAACGGCTCCAGGATGTCCGCATCTATCTCTACCAGAGCGCCTTGAGTGAGAATTGTGACTTCTATGACCATGCGGGCTCTGGTACATTTTCTTTCTACAACTATACCTTTAGTGTTTCTCATCGGACCGGATGCTATTCGGCAGCGACTGCCTACAGGCAGGTTAGGATAAGCGTCAACGACCGACTTACTAAACAGCGCGGCCTCGATGCTCGACAATTCTTCTACCAGTTGCTCCTGGTCCGCAACGTTGACTGTATGACACAAACGATTTGTTCTCATTGCTATATACCTGTCTTGTTCCGTACCGCAGAAAAACACATACGACTTAAATAGAGGTGACATAAGATGCCGGTTGCGTCCCCCCGAGAAGATGGTCTTTTCATACATTGGCAAAAAGTAGCCTATGCCGTGGCTGTACAGATCCCATGCGAAGGCTTTCTCGAATCGCGGCCTGGTGTAGGCGATCCACCAGGTACCACTAAGTTCGGTCAGGGATTTCACCTCCGGCGTTAAAATCGGCGGATTTTCAGACAAACTCAACATATACTCTCCTCGCGCACACTCTGTTCTCGTCGGTGCACCCGACGAAAATTCTATATTGTCGATTCTCGTCAATCAGGCATAAAATACCATTGACGATGGAAACGTCCTTTTCTTATAAAAACTGCAACACCGGACGTTATTTTGTCCTTTCGCGTGGCAAATACTGTTGCCTTAAAAGAAGGCTGTAAGCGCTTCCGATCTGAAAGTCTAAGAGGGACATAAGTTGCTGCTATATCCAGTATGGGTATCGATTTTGCCGACCTTCACGGTTTTGATCGTTTGCAATCCTTTGCAATTCCAAGTTATAAAGCGGATAAAAACTTTATGTGCCATCATATACTTTAGTCGGTTCTTCGTGTCTCCTTACAACCATCTTTCTTTCCGGAAGCATTATTTGCCTTTCGGTAATATTTTTTGATTCTGAATCGTCCAGGTTTTTAGTTTCGTCTGAAGCAGTCATCACCGCCGCGGATTTCCCATTAGTGACTACGGTTTTCTTTTTGGGCAAAGCAATTTCTACAATCCTTCGTGATGCTGAGTTGCCTAAACGAGCACATAATTCCTGCCTTTTATCAACAATGGCAGGCTTTTGAAGGACGGACGTTATTTTGTTTTTGCCTGGTCTGGTGTCATTGGATTCACTGTAATATCCGTTACCGCCATAATAGCCAAAACGTCCGTTTTTCGGGACGTCGTTCACAACCACACCAAGGATTCGTGCACCGACACGCAGAAGAGCATCACGAGTTTGTTTGCTGGCTTTTCGGGTGGATTTTTCAGCCTTTAATACCAAAATAGTGATTTGGCAGATTGAAGAGAGTATCTGTGCGTCGGTGACGGGAAGCACGGGAGGTGAATCGACGATTATTCGGTCATATTGTTTTGCCAGAAGCTTCATTACTTTATTAAAATTAACGCTATAGAGTGTCTCTGAAGGATTGGGTACATCCGACCCACATGTCAAGAGGTCCAGGCCGGAAACACAGGTTGTCTTAATGACATCTTCAAGTTTATAGGCTCCGTTCAGCACACTGGCCAGCCCTTTGTCGTCATGGTTCATACCGAAGATTTGGTTCTGCATGGGTTTTCGAAAATCCGCTTCAAGGACAAGTGTTTTTTGTCCGGCCTGGGCCATGGCAATCGCCAGGTTGCTTACCACGGTCGTCTTGCCGTCACCTGCTTCGGGTGACGTTACGAGGATAGTTCTTGATTTTGCATTCGTATCGCTGAATAAAACAGCAGTTCGAATCGTATGATACGCCTCAGCCCAAACGGACTTGGAATCCAGGTACGCTTTTTTGCCTCGAATGGCTGGTTCTTCTCTTCGTGACATAGAGGGGATCGTGCCCAGAGACGGTAATCTGAGGGCGGCAGTAATTTCTTCCATTGAATGAAGCCGCTGATCCATCTTGTCGCGGACAAGTGCCATAGCCCCTGAAAGAACAAGACCGAAAAGCAGTGCGATCGCCATGTATCGGGCCTTGGGAGGCTTCGATGGCTTGTCCGCCGGACTAGCAGTTTCGAGTACGCTGATGTTCAGGCTGCCCGTATCCTCGGTAATATTGATTTCCTTAATGCGATCGTCAAGAATGTCGCAGAGTTTCTTTGTTTGTTCCCAGTCTGACTGTAAAATTGTGTATTCAGCAAGTTGCTTATTGAATTGAAGGGCCTCCTGACGTTGTGCCTCAAAGTAACCGGCGATCTGCTCTTGTTTTTGTTTTGCTGCGTTGTACTGTTGCTCTGCGATGGCAAGTTGCGTCTCAGCAAACCTCCTGTGTAAGAAGGCAAGTCTGTTTTCAATCTGTTTTACCTTTGTCTGAAGTGCATTCGTTCCTGACTTGTTGGTAACCGGCTGCTGGAGAAGGTCACTGAGCTGCATCTGCAACTGCTCTAACTCAGTTTCGAGCTTCGACCATTCATCAGCGTTGGAGATAAAAATTCCCTTCGCTCTTTCACTGTCTGCATACCGTTTGAGCCTTGCAGGATCGTTCATCATTGACCTGAAGTTTTCGTAAACAGATTTTGCTTCAACCGTTTGCAGCTCGGCTTGTGTCAGCCCTGCGGACAGAGTGTCAAGTCTGTCAAGGATGATGTTGCTGTTGCGGTTCTCAAAGGCCAGGCCGATATTCGCGCTCTTTAATGCCATCATTGCCTTGAGCTTCTTTGCCAGTTCTTCATCTCTATCCTGCTTCTCTTTCTTAAGTATTCTCAAAACCTCCCCGGATGTGCTGCGTTTGCGGATTGCATGGTATGTTTTATAGGAATCCACAACAGCATTTACTAATAGGGCGGCCTCAACCGGATCCGGTGAATCGGAGGAAATATCGATTATGTCGTCTTTTGTGCCAACTGTGACATTCAGGCCCTTTTTTTTCAGATATGCGACGGGATTCTTGACCTTGTTGAAAATCTTTAGCTGTGCCATGTCGTTTCTTTCGAGGGTGGATGAAAGTATTGGCGTCGATTTAAGGAGTTCTGCCTGGGTATAGAGGTAATTTTTTGACTGTGTCATCAAACCTTCGGCTTCCTTAAGGATATTTGGCCCACTTTGCTGAACATAGATTCTGGATGTGCTTGTGTAAATAGGGGTCGCAACGGTAATATAGGCAAAACCTATTGCCAAAGCCATTGTCATGATCAGTAATACGATCCATCGGCTGCGCCATATGATTTGGACAAGATCTTCCGGTACTATTCCAACCGGTAGTATTCGAGCATTATTATCCGTTGTTCCGCTATTTTCGGCTTGTCTTATCATAGTATTGCCCTCTGCTCCTTGTTATCATACATGTTTTCATTAATGTTTATTCTAAAAGTCTTCGGCATCAAGTCCCCAGTACGTGCCGATACTGATCCTGAATGCTCTGTCAAGGAATATCGCCGTACGCGTTCTGGGCGTATGCTCGACTGCGATTATGTCACCTGGTTTTATTAAGGTATTCAAGGCGTTTGCCAGCTTCGATTTGCCCTTTATCGGGAAGGTCGCACTAACAATCGCGCCGTCTCGCTTTAAACGGTAGATCGTTGCGTATCGGGGCTCGGCAATTAGATTCAACCCTCCGGCAAATCCTATCGCCTGCATAAGTGTATACTGAACATCAGGCGGATACGGGAAGTTGCCGGGACTGTTAACCAGCTCCATGACCGTGAAAAGCGGCGGCTGCAGCCGTTCGACAATAACACTATCACCGTCCTGCAGTACAACATCAGCGAAAGGTATATTATGTCCTTTAACCGGTAGAACAACAGATTCGGATTTTTGTAATCCGCCTGTATCTGTGATTCTTTGGCTTCTTATACTTCTGTTCGAGACAGATATTTGGGTAGTGTCTTGACCGGATATATCATCGGCTTTAGCACTCAACTGCAAATTGTGCGTATGAGATTCCAGATTTAAGTTTTCGACGGCAGCAGTATTTATAAGATTGGATCTACGATAGCCGTATTCGACAGGTTTTACCGGCGAGAAGAGCGATTCTTCGCCATAAGAAGCTGTAACCAGTGGCTCATTTCCTGTTAATCTGTCAACCAAAACCGGTCTCTGGCAGTTGTTTACAATGCCCGCCTGCTTAGTAAGCGGTCTATTGTCGCTTTGCCTTGTCGCAAGTGCGCCGACAGCGCTTGACGAATACGCATACCGGAAAAACGGCGGAATTTCGTTCTCAATGGCAACAATTTGATCTGCGGCGGATTGCGTCGGCGTGATGAAACCCTGGACATCAGAATGTTTAAATGTTTGTTCGGCTGTTTTCATTACAGCATTGTCATCGGACGTGGCCTGGTCGCTGCGAATTATCCTGATTTGGGCGGCACCTTCATCGATTATGCCGCCTGCTTCCATGAGAAGCGCTACAAGAGACATCTGATCGCTGCGAAGCGAATAAATACCGGGCGTCATAACAGCCCCGGTGATAGATACTGTGTATGTTTTATAATCCAGAACACGTGCAAATACCGAGGGGCGGGTCACGACATGCTTGGGATAGTACGAATCAATAATATCCGATTCGACCTCGGAAAGAGTTCTTCCTGCCGCTTCTATATCGCCGACAATTGGCAGCGTGATGTTACCACTTGGATTTACCCTTGATATGTATGGCGTAACCGTAGTATTGGTGACTATCTCCTTATCTGTGATCAATTGGACTACGGCCGGCATGGTCAACTCAAGAGCATCACCTATCACAAGCCGGTAAGGTCCTCCGCCTATTTTGGCTCTAACTATTCGTTCCGTATCTACGGAGGGAGGCATAGGCCCTGCGTTTTCGAATTCAATTAGTTGTTTTGCGGTTGGCGGATGGACATTGTCGCCACATCCGGTAAAAAAAACCGAAATTGAAAATACCGGAATCAGAATAAAAAGCATTTGAATGTTCGACCTACGGTCAACAAATGATTCGTTTTTTGGCGAGTTCACTTTAATACCTCCTCAGGATTATGTGCAGAGCACTGCTATTCTTGCAGGCCGCCACAAAAGCAGCATTATCAACAATCAAGGCTTCCTTCCCGGGAAGAGAACGACGATTATATCAAGCCTAATTGTTCCCTGTGCTTGAAACGAGATATCTGCACTGTT
>JAFGPJ010000362.1 GCA_016936275.1 Sedimentisphaerales bacterium | reverse complement strand
ATTGTGGTGACCTATATGCAAGACCAGTGATAATGGTAAGCCGAAGTTTCTGTTTCATAATGCCAAATAGGCTAACAAATCCGCGGTTTTTCCTCAAATACTTTCGTCAGAATCGATTATAAATTACTTATTTACATAGGGCTATAGCAATATATTTTTTACACCCTACGGGTTAGTTTGCTTGTTCAAGGATTTCGGTAGATAACAAGGCCCGATGGTAAATGCGTACGTCGTCGATGAGGCCGGTCCAGTAAAGGTCCGGGGCAAGGGATTTGTGGGCGCCGATGAATAATCGGCCATCGCAGGATTCTAAAGCAGCACCCAGATCGGCGGGGTCGGCGGCGACTTCGGCACCGTCGGCGTAGAGACGCCGGCGGGCGCCGTCCCAGGTCAGCGCGACATGATGCCAGTAGCCGTCGAGGTGGCCAGAGTAGGTTGATGTCAGGTTGCTGCCGGATGGAATCCTTACGTTGGTGCCCAAATAGCCCGTGGATTCCGTATTAAGCCAGTTTCGGCCGATACCGGTGCCGTCTGTTTGGCAGATGATTTTTTCATTTGGTTGGCCGCCCTTTACCCAGGCGCAGGTGGTAAAAGGGCCGTTGGCGGGATTAAGCAAAAAAGGGGCATCGACATACTGGTTGACGCCGTTCAGTTGTAGGGCTCCATTGATATGACCTGCGGCGGGTTGCCAGGTGGGGCTGTTTATCAGGTCGGCGTTATTGTTTTTTCCGGAGATGTCATGGGCAACGCTTCCGGAGTTTTCATCCATTTGCCAGAAACCTACGATTCCGGGTTGTATTCTGGTAACCCAGCAGGCCAGCAGCATAGAGAGGTCGGAGAAATCGACAATGCCGTCAGTGGTGAAATCGCCGCTGCTGATAACTGGATCCCTCATCCAGTCCATAGCCATGAAACAATAGTCATCCAAGTTGACAGTGGTGTTCCATGGTTTAAAGCAATGAATAGCACCCTGATCGGTGCTGACATACAGGCTTCGATCGGCGACTGCCAGTGAACGCACCCGGCCATTTACAGAAGCCTTCCAGAGCAAACTGCCATCGTCGGAGCTCAAAGCAGCGACTTCGTCGTCACCGCCGACAAAAAGAGTTTGGCCTGCCATTATTAGCTGATAGGGGTAAGGATTGGTGACCTGCCATACGGTAGTCTGGTTGGTGCGGTTAATCTTAATGATGCTAGTGTCTGTGGAATAATAGGAATAGTCAGCGGTTACCACCAGGTAATTTCCGGGTCCCCAGGCAACGCTTTCGGCATTTCCGGTAACAGCGTCGTATTTTCCGATGTAACTACCGGTGCTGCTGTAATGGGGTCCGAAAAAGAGTTTGTTATCGTCGGACAACAAGGCATAGGAGCCACCTTGTCTGGAGTTTCCGATGGTACCGAGATATCCGCCGTTCGAGCGTTGGTAATAGATTGGCTGAGACTTGCCGGAAGGCATATAAAGGCGTTCTGCGGAGGCCATAGGATGACCCTGTAACGGTCTGGGCGGCGTGACGGTCCATTCTTCTGTGCCGTTTTCGGCGTTATAAGCACAGAGGTAACGATTGAGGCCGGTTTGAGCACCACTTAAAATTCCGGCGCCCCAGTAGGCTACACCGTTGTCAACGAGAACGCTGGTTCTGACCGGAGAAACGGAAACCATTCGTCCATCGATAAACATTAGGTTGTCGCTGGCGGCGGCGCGTTTTTTCCAGATGAGATTACCGTTAATGCCATTTAGGCAATAGACATAGCCGTCATCACTGCCGAAATAAACTTTTCCGCTGTTTACCGTAGGAGCAAAGCGAATGGGCCCGTTAGCGAAGAACTTCCATCTTTCCGAGCCGTCCCAGGTATTGAGGCAGACGAGTTTGTCCCCGATAGCAGTGCCAAAAAACATACCGCCATCGGCGACGACGATCTGGAAGGCATTATCAATCGGCAGTCTGGTTTTGTGGTAATTGGTGCTACCGTAGAAATTCTGCAGCGCGGGCGTTTCCGCTCCGGCAGAAGCGATTGAGGGGCTATTATAGACCCACTCCTGCTGTAAAGGCAATTTCAGTTGCTCCGAGGTGACGCCGCTGCGTTGGTTGTCATGCAAATGCGTTGGCCAATCCTCGGCTTGGGCACTGGCGGCAATAATCGCTATCAAACACAAGATAATTAAGCGTTTAAACATATTATTTTTAAAGTGTTTCATTGTGAACTCATTGGTTTGCGGATCACACTATTTGGCAAATGCCGCCAGCTCTGCACAAGACGCAAAAGCTTGGGCCGGGTTGTCACCGGATGCAGGTTCGCCAACTATGCGAATCGCAACGGCTTCAACAGGCTCGAATCTCACCGTGAACGGTCTACCACGCCGGATCCCCATGGAATCGGTGGTTGTTGCGGCTGGGTAGTCTTTAAAGACCGCCAGATCGACCCAGGGGCTGTTAGACGTCTTCATAAACTGGACCTTCGGCTTGCCGCCGGCTGTATCGAACCAGCCACCATCATGAAATACTTCTCCTGCTATGTAAACCGCGCGAGAAATCTTGACGGGTTTCTCCAGAGCAACACCGAAGTAAGCCTGCCTCTGGAGCGTTCCGTCGTACGTGACGCGGAATGTCATCGGATCGCCATCGGCAATGTTGCCGTTGACATTGCCAGCGTTGCTGTAGAACTCTCGCCCGAACGTGAATGGACCGACGGCGTCACCTTTGAGAGCGACTCCAGGCGCTCTCAGCCAGACTGCGTAGCGAGTGGAGTTCCACGAACCGGCATCCAGAAAGGGACGAAGTAAAATACGACACTCAACCTCTTTGCCCTTGGCCGCAGCTGTCAGGTCACGGACATCGCACGCCCAGAGCGTCTCATCCGACCAGGACAGATTGCTCTTTGCCGGCGTGTTCTCGAACCGGCAGTCTTCAGCCGCCGGTCCCCGCAGCGCAACGTATTGCGGAATCCTGATATCGGGGTTGTCCGCTTGGTCCAACGTCAGAACAAGGGGACCCGCAGTCACGGCCATGCGCCCCTCATTGGAGCCCGAACCAGCGTGGATGTTTAGAACGAATGGGAAGGAGAACTTCACCACATCTCCCGCCCGCCATGAGCGTTTAATCGTGAAATACTCTCCCGGCTTGGGACGGATGGACTTACCGGCAACTGATATTTCGGGATCTGAGGTCCACCAAGGAACGCGAATGGCCAAGGTAAAATCCGTATCGCCCTGAGGATCTATCTCAATTGTGCCGATGCCATCGGTGGGGAATCTGCTCTTTAACGTAACCGTGACCGGAATGCCATCAATGGTCACGTTCCAGCGCGCCGGTGCGAAGGTATTGATTCTGAAACCGTGGGCATCCATCGTCGCCAGAAAAGTCAGCGTAAGGCCCAGGGCTCGCGGCCCCGAAGAGTTGCAGCAATCCATGCCCTTTGTTCCAGGATAATCTGCACGGAAGGGTTTTTGCCCTTCGAGTGGTGTATAATAGGAAAAACCCGATCCATCAGGTTTCTGAGCACCTAGGGTCTCGTTGAAAATCGACTGTTCGAGCGCCGCAGCGTACTTCTCTTCACCGGTCAAACGCAGCAGTTGCCAGCAAAGCTGTATCCACGTTGTTGTAACACACATCTCCTGAATGTGCGCGCCCTCATCGTTGGGCAGATGGCCGTCCGGTTGGAAGTGTTCTCCGGCACTGGAACCGCCTGTGATATACAGTCTCTTGGCTTTGACATCTGCCCAGGCACATTGTGCCGCCTCGAGGAATTCCGGTCTTCCTGTCGCGCGATACAGTTCGCAAAGGCCGACGTAGTTGGAGAGCATCTCATAGGCTTTGCGGTTGCCGACGGCCAGAACGGTCTCTCTGAGCATCGCCGAGAGCACTTGCGGTCCACCGGGCTCCTCCCACGAACTGACAATGTATAAAGCAAAATCGAGATACTTCTTTTCGCCTGTGGCACGGTACAACAGAACGATGGGTTCGAGAATCGAGGTGGCGGCCATACCGACGTGTGTACCGGCTTTGAGAATGCTACGTTGGCGAGGAAACGTGGAAATCAACAAGTCTCCAGCCCGCTCACAGGCAGACAAGGCCTGCTGGTCGCCTGAGATTCCATAGTAGGACAACAATCCGATCAGGCAGTATTTGTGCACCCATACATCCCAGTCAGCCTGAGGATAGAGACCGAAACGCTTTTCGGGAACGTAAGTTCCCAGATATCCATCCGCCTCCTGTGTTGCAATCAGCCCCTTGGCGACACGGTCGATCTTCTCTCGCAAGTCCTGATCCTGCGACCAGATCCAGAGAAGGGACGCGGCATGCAGCCACTTGCCTACGTGCTCTCCGATCCACGGATGGGAACCGGGCCGTGATCTAAAACCTCCGAGCAAAACATCTTCGTCAATGTTCATAATCCGCCCAAAGGTGTGGGCACGGATTCGCTTGCCTAGTAAACCTGATATTTTGACGGTATTGGGAGTCATAGGAGATGTGCTGTCAGCCACCGTCGGCTCTATGATCGCACGAACAGGAATGGAACTCGAATTCTCCCAAACACTTATTGGTGCGGTGAGCACAAACGAAACTACAAACATGCTAAACATCAATATCTCCTTTAACCTGTCGATACCGAGATTCCATTCAACCTCTATATAATAGTATTGATAAGCCTTATTCTACACCAACGAAATATCAACCCAAATAATTATCCCGGACGCTAATTCGGTACGAAAACCATAGTTGACTGAACCGGATAGTCGCAAGTGCATCCGGCATCACCTTCGGGGACCAGAACTAAACCGCCGGCCGGTATTATACTGACCCAGCAACCGGGGCGGCTATCGTTAGTGAGTTTAGTAGCAGTGGTGCTGGTGATTTCAAACATAGAAGGGTTGCTGTATCGTGCAAAAAGTCGATTTGAGCAGCTCGCCTGGGTTCCGCAACCGGTTCTTTGTAGTGAAAAGGAAGTGGTGGTTCCGTTGGTGAGATCGATTTTGTAATAGCGTACGAACATGGTGCTACCGACGATGCAGGGATGTTGGTCCTGCTCGCCATGATTAGTGTTAGTGGTGCCTATGTAGAAGTTGCAATTCCAGGAATTTGACAAATCCGCGGGTGAGAAGGCACAGTTTTCATACTGCATGCCGGGATTGTTTCTTGAGCCGGTAGCGATAAGCAGATCGACTGCCGGAGCATAGCTGAGGAAAGTGGAATGTTCAAAAGGCAGGGTGATTTGTTTTGGTGAGCCGGTGGCCTCGACGCCGGTATTTTTGTTGATTTTCACCAGATACTCGTAGTTGTCCTGCATGAGCACAGTGGCGGGGACGCGGCCGTCGCTGTCGGTGAGTGCGGCAGGGTTTCGGCTTTCGATGAAGTAAATATAATCACCGGTAATAACAATGCTGGGACTGACAATTGCGCTTCCGCCAGCACGTTGATATGTCCATTTAATAGTGCCGGTGTTTTTGTCGTAGCAATAGAGGTATTCACCAGTACCGATTGGTTTGTAATCGCGGTAGGATTCCAGGGCGTATTCGAGGCTGTGCCCGATACGGGAAGCACCTTCTTTTTGTCCGGTGCCAAAGATATTATTGCCTTCGACAGCAATGAAACCCCAGTTTCGTTTTTGTCCGTCGACTAATTGAGGGGTCTGGAAAAAGAGTGTGGGTTCGCCGGTTTTTAGATTCAAAGCGACGCAATCATCTTTGTGTAGGGTATAGGCATAATTGTCGTCGAGTGCGACCCAACCGCAGTCCCGCAGAGTGACGGACCGTCCGGACTCGGGAATAGCCATATCCCAGTATCGAGAGCCATTGTAAATATCGTAGGCCATGAGTCGGTGCAGACCGGGCGTGATGACGATGCCTTTGTGATAAAGTGAGGACATGGGTTTGTTATGCCGGTCGATAATATATCTGGGTCCTGGATTTCCATGCCAGAGCATTTTCAGGCTGCCTTGGATTCTGGTATCGCCGCTGTTTGCAGTGTTTGCCAAGTCGGCGTAAAAGTGTTTCCAGGAACCGGCGCCGGCTAGAGGATCGCGTGAGATATTAGCCCATAGCCCGTTGGGATCCTGAGTGATGTTATAGGTAAGGGAGGCGGCATTGAGCCAGTTTTCGAGAGCCGAACGAACAAGGGGACTTGGGCAGGAGTCGGGTTGTCCGAGGAAAGCAACACCGCCATCGGGCCTGAGAACGCGGAATATTTCGGCTGCTGATCCGGGACAAGTTCCGCTGGATATTATTTTGTCGGAGACAATCAGATTTGCGGAATAGTCGTTGCACTTCAGGGCAGTGAGCGGCGCTTCAAGAATATGAACCTGTGTTCCGTAAACTTTTGCCTGATCGAGATAATTTCTCGCCTGAGCAACGGCGGCGGCGTCCTGCTCAAAGCCGATGATTTTGAGTTCGCTGCGTTTGGCTAATTCGTAGGCCAAACGTCCCTGACCGCAGCCATAATCGATACATACGCCTTTGTTGATGCCGATGGTGTTGACTATATACTCGGCGGCCTGTTCATAAAGCGGGGTGAGACTGTCAACCGGGTAAGGATTGTTTCCGCCGGGGAAAGGATTAACGCCATAATCGAACGCTGAATAGAAAGTGTAAGTATCTTTGGGATAGGTGTCGATAACGACACGATAGCTGTATTCTGTTTCGGGATTGATATTATTAATGGTCAGTTGATGATCGGTCTTTGGAGTGAGGTCTTCAGCCTGCATGGAAAGGGTTCCATTTGGGCCGTATTCGATAACCGAAGCAGTCGGATCGGCAGTTTTCCAGTAGATGGTTATTTCTGCTTTGTTGCGGAAAAGGACAAAAGGTCCTACTTCGACTTCGGGTTCGATGAAAAATGTTGAGAATTTTAGGCTCACGTTATCGATATATCCATCGTTCCAATATCCTCCATTGCGTACGCTATTAATTTCCAGACGAATGGAACGTGTGCCGACGGGGACCTGTCCACTGACCGATTCCTGGCAGCCGGGGTCAGCAATATTTCGAACGGGATTTCCGTCAGAGTTAACCGAAACCGAAGAGCCCAGATCCACATTGGAGGCGTCTTTAAAGTATGCGGTGATGGTGGAGACATCGTTATTTGAATAAGAGCTTAGGGCAGCGGCGAGATCGGCCTGGACGGTGCCGCTGTCAATAAGGGCGGCATCGGCGGAGACGTCAATGACCTGTGAAGACTGGGTTACGGTCCCGGCACCGGCAAAATAAAAGTAATTGCCAAACCAGGTGCCGGCTAAAGGAATCCAACCGGCAGCATCATGAAGAACGCCGGGCTCAACGCGTGGAGGGTCGCCTTCGCCGCCGTTGTTATCGATAGTCCAGCTACCGAAGAGAGTGCCGGATTCGAAGGTTCCGTTATTAACCAGCTCGGTATTTAAGGCGGCATTTGCAACGGTCACAAAGGTGAGTATAAGAACCGTTACCAGAACCGAATTCAATCTAATCATTCCCGTTACTCCGTTAAAATAGCAACCATCTCAATTTTTATTCCCTTTTGATATTATGCTCTTTCCGCATTGAGGGCAAGTAGTCTGATACCTGCCTTCGGGGGAAAATGATAAATATATGGCCCCGCAATCAGGACATCTCTGGGCCTTAAAGACAGTGTATTGGCCGCAAACAGGACAAAGGGCCGGGATATCATAATTTTGTGTTCCCCAGGCTTTAACTATCAGATCTTCGGCTTGTGCTATCCTACGATCTTGTTTTTCCTGGGAAGAAAGTTCGGGATCGTTGCTAAGCGTTAAGGGAAAAACTATCATACCTCCGATTACTTCCTGAATAAGCTGTTCGGCCGCTTCCGGATTTTCTGGTTGATAATTTTCCCATTGAATTTTTGACAGCGTGAAAAAAGCATTGTGCGTCATCATATCCGAATAATCACATTTGGGATTGCTACATTTCAGAAAGACGTCGGGCTGCCCCGGAGTGCTGAAAAAATACTCATAATAGGTGAAGCCCGCACCAATGATTAATAGAACGCTGCTGATAATAATACCTATTCGAGCTTTATCTGGCCCAATATTTTTCAAAATCCGCATATATTTTTTTCCTTTTCCCGTTAGATTTTTCAGGCAGACATGGACATACTAAAACTATCCCACCGGGAGGTATTATAACTCCCGGTGGGATAGATAAAGGAGTAGAAGGGAACTAATAAAATTCGGTGGTTTAGCTGTGTTATCTTAACCAGAAATAGAACCGCAGGCTTTTTTGGGTTTAGCCGTGGTATCCTTGTACAAACACCTTGAACTCTTAGGATGCGTGGAGTTGCCTTTGTTGCACACTTTCTCGTGAAAGAATAAAGTGTATGTTTGGTGCTTTTACTGTACATGATAAAAAAATATTTTCCTGATGGGAGCATTAGCATCAGCCGCCTATACTTTTATACAACGAGCGATATTTACGTTAGATAAGTGCCCATTTAATCATCATAATTAAAATTAATCCGTGGGCTTGTACCATCTATAAGGGATATCCAAGCCAAAATCGCTGGCGCCACCATAAATTTCTGACACGTGTCCATCCAGCCAAAGGGTATTGCAATATCCCATTCCTGTCTCATTGTCAAACAAGGATAAGCCTCCGTATTGGTACTTATGGCGGAATACCTCCTTCTCTGCATCGGGGTATTCGGGATCGAATTCTACCCTTAATTGTTTCATGTTCATGTTATCATCTGGATCATAGTATAACATATCGCCATTATCTTCTAATCGGTGCTCAAGGTGGTCCTGACAAAAAATCATTTCTTCCGGGTAATGGAAGGAAGTGATCCGGCTTTTGCATACATAACCATTGAGTCCGTAGCAGGAATTTATGTATAAATAATGTTCCGATGGCTCATACCAATCGGACGGCCTTATAGCTGACGGACAGTTAAAAGCACTTCTATTTTCGATATATTTATAATAAGCGATGCCCCAATAAGCTACATCACTAGGCGCCTCCGCATCCAAGAGGCTTCCGGATCCGTCGGTCATAATGCCGATCGCATCCCATTTTCCTCCATTGGGAGAATCGTGGAATCGATCTTTATT
>JAFGPJ010000361.1 GCA_016936275.1 Sedimentisphaerales bacterium | reverse complement strand
GTAAACCGCTTTGACACCTTTGGGGCCGACACCGGGGATGTTAAATAATTCCAACAATTCCAGTGGTATCTTTTTGAGCAGCTCCTGGTGGGCGGTTATTTGGCCTGTCTTGATGAATTCTTCGATCTTGGCGAGGCTCGATTTTCCGATGCCGGGAACTTCTGCCAACCGTCCGCTGGCCAGCAGGTCTGCGACGTCAGTGGGCATTTCTCCAATTACACGCGAAACCTTGCGATAGCTATTGATGCGGAAGCGGTCCTCGCCGAGAATCTCCATAATGTCGGCCATCTGGTCAAAAAGCGCGCTTAGGACAGCATTTTCCATATTACTATCTTTCCCGCGGAGGCGGGAATCCATCCCTTCATATTCAGCCTGCCGTTTTACGGCAGGTTTTTCTCAGCAATTTATAACAGATTTAATTATGCTGGATTTTTTAACGCCGAAAATAATTAATAAGCCACAGGATGAGCGTCAGGATAATAGATAGCAGCACGCAGCTTGCTATCGGGATGTAAACACGCCAGTCCTTCGAGCCAAATTCCAGGTCGCCCGGCAGCTTAAACAATCCAATCCTGCCCAACAGCATCACAAGCACTCCCAGCACGGCGATGAAAATCCCTGCTGTAATAAGCCACTTACCAAATTGTTGAAGCCCATAATCCATAACAGAACTTAACCAGTCAGAACAAATATCATTGATATAATTGTTATCCTCGTGCAGAGATAAAATTTGAACTTATACAAGAATCGACACAGACTTTTGAAAATACACTCATAGTCGGAAGCTCTATGACTGCTTGCGTTCGGAGCGTTTCTTGCCATTTACAGTGAGGCTGGTAACCAACAGCATGTCAATGATGCCGAATGAGTCATCGGGTTGATAAACAATAACCGTCCGACCGCTTGGTGAAGGTAATACGAACTCTCGATGCTTCACCGGGATGGAGCGGCCATCTGCAAGATTAATGGCAAAAGGTCGAAACGGCTGAGCGCCCAACAAATTCCGAAACTCACTGATTGTCATATAAATTTCCGATAGCTATCTCTTTGCCTGTCATACCATTAGTATATCTTGTACATGCCGCCAAGTCAATTTTTAAGTCGTTCGTTCAAATACGATGGGTCAGAGGCCTTCAAGTCAGCCGCCTCCAATTTTCCATTGTGTGTAGCAGTTTATTTTTCGGTGAATCTGACGTTTGGGAGTCCTTCAAAATCGGCATCCTGTGTCCAAAGAATGGCGTCGTAAGTTCTGGCAGTCGCAAGAATCAAACCGTCTGCCATAGGCAACTTCAATTCGATGCTTAGCTTGACGGCGTCCATCGCTATAGGAGAGGTCACATCCACAACACCTGCTCGATGCATCAGGGCGACGGCCTGAAGAGCTGCTTCTTCGCCACGCTGTTGAAGCACCCTCTTGAAAACCTCAAAGACGTTTATCGTCGATATGATAAGGTTCTCTGTATCCTCAATAGCCGCCGCGAAGAACTCGGCGTTTCGACCGTCGGCAAAGTATTCCAACCATCCCGAGGAGTCCACAAGGTTCATATTCGGTTCTTTTCCCTTCGGATGTCCGTTTTGATTCCCTTTAGAAATCCTCTCATATCTTTGATGTTTTGCAGCAGGAGGAACTCGATACGATCAGAGAACTGAAGAATCTGCAGCTTTTGCCCGGGTCGAATGCCAAGCCTCTGCCGCACTGCCTTAGGGATAACTACCTGAAACTTCGGCGAAACCGTTACTGTTACCATAAATAAATACCTCTTTATAAATACACTTTACATTATACTATATCGATCAAAAAAACGTATGTCAATATTAAAAAAGTCGTTGTTTTCAAAATTTTTGATGATTTCTGACCAATAGGGCAGTTCCAGTAGTCGTTGAAAATGTTATAATATAGTGTATGAGCAAGGCGAAATGCGATGTTCGGATCGGCACATCCGGCTGGTATTACGACCATTGGAGTGGAAGGTTCTACCCCGCTGATTTGCACAAGAGCAAATGGTTCGAGTATTACGCCCGGCATTTCGATACCGTCGAAATCAACAATACCTTCTACCACCTCCCGAAAGAGCAGACCTTGCAGCGATGGCACAAAATCGCGCCGAAGGACTTTCTCTACGCCGTCAAGGCCAGTCGATACATCACGCACATCAAGAAATTAAATGATGCCGCCGAGCCGTTAGAACGTTTCTTCGAGAGGACCAATTTGCTAAAAACCAGGCTCGGCCCAATCCTCTATCAACTGCCCCCCAGCCTGCACAAAAACATCGACCTGCTCGAATCTTTTATCAAGCTGCTGCCAAAGAGAAAGACCACCGTCTTCGAATTCCGGCACGAAAGCTGGTACTCAGACGACACCTACGAGCTGCTCGAAAAATCCGGCGTCGGCTTCTGCATCCACGACATGCCCGGCAAAGAATCACCCCGAATCGTCACGGGCGGCGTCATTTATATTCGCTTCCACGGCACGACCGTCCGATACTCCGGCAGCTACTCAAAATCCCAATTACAGAACTGGGCCAAATGGCTTAAAGACCAGGCAAAAAATGTACACGCCATATACGCCTATTTCAACAACGACGCACAAGGCCACGCCATAAAAAATGCAAAACAACTGAAAGAGAAATTATAAAATATCAAGAGGGTAGGATGGGCAACTCGTTTGCCCATGCTGTAAATGCAACATAATCCGATCCGCATGGGCAGGAAACCTGCCTATCCTACAGGTTTCCCTTAAATAAATATTTCGTGCACAATGCGTGAAAAAACGCATAGGGTGCGTTGGAACGCACCATTAGGCTCGTTCGCCCATGCTGTAAATGCAACGTTATCCGATCAACATGGGCAGGAAACCTGCCCATCCTACAGGTTACTGTTATTATCAAGCACAATTCATCTAAAAAATTGATCGTCCACTTTTAATACTTGTCAGGAAAAAAAGTTACATTTTGAGCAAAAAATACATACAATTACGTATATGGAAAAAAGCAGTAATAAATTGGGGTAATCCTAATGGTTGACGACAAGATTTTAGACCGAGCAAGACGGCTAATTGAAGCTCGATTTGAAGAGCGCAAAGAGATACTACATGAGGAAATTAACCAGGTATTGCGTAAAATGCAGATAGCGGGGCATTTGGGTGGGTCGAGCGTTACATGGAAACTTGTTCACAGGGCTTACAGTCAAGAAGTTCAGGCAAAGGCTGAAATTGTGTGGGAATGTATACAGAAGGCCCATAGCGCTTTGGGCTCACCAATTACAGAGATGTTGGCAACAGACCTGAAAGAAGAGGTAAGTCGTCATATCGAGAAGATAGTGAAAAATGCCTCTGAGTTCGTGGTACAGCGATTAAGTTTCATGAAACAATACGTATGTCTCGTAGACCTTGAAAGTACTAAACGTCAGGTGAAAGAAAAACTTGACGTTGAAGTTGATCTATATGTTGATTCCTTAACGATGGTGTCTAAGAATTCAGAATCCTTAAATGCAGGAATAAAAACGATTTTCATAAGTCATGCCAACGAAGATGCAGCTCTCGCAGAGATTATCAAGATTCAAATTGATAATGTTTTTGAAAAGAAAATAAGTGTTTTTGTTTCCAGCATCCCAGGTACAATAAAACCCGGTTCAGATTGGTTTGATAAGATTTTAGGTAATTTAACAGAAAATAATGCTTTCGTTGTTCTGGTTACTCCGTACTCTGAAAAGAGACCTTTCGTCTGGTTTGAAATCGGATTTTCATGGTTTAGGAGAATCAAAAAAAA
Organism: Sedimentisphaerales bacterium; assembly: GCA_016936275.1. Lineage (GTDB taxonomy): Bacteria > Planctomycetota > Phycisphaerae > Sedimentisphaerales > Anaerobacaceae > JAFGPJ01. Next base: position 8,938 of record JAFGPJ010000361.1, on the reverse strand, counting down.
CTGTGAAATATATGCTATCTGTGCACCGCCAATAAATCATGGTAATCTTCCTGAGCCTCTTTGCAGATTACAGGCTATCTCACTTGCTGACGAGAAACAAACAAAGGCTTTTTTTGCTGAACTTACACAGCAATTTGACTTGGGAAATCTGGATACTCTGGATTTCTCTAAAATCCAGGACTCTTTACCAACTTATCCACCCCAGATTACACAATCGGGAAATATAGACACAAGATTTATACATTTTGATAATCTCGACGGCACTGGTGAAGCAGAAATATCCGGCGAAGCCAAGACAATGTTGCTTGAAGCAATAAATGATGAGAACGGATACATATTGAAGATAAGGACTACTAATGGAACTTCCATAAAGACTAATGGTCGCAATTTAATCCCTAATGACGATTCCCGTACTGTAGCAAAATGGGTAAATGCACTTGATGAATTGGTCAACCATGATTTTGTCGAAGAATGTGGACAGAATGGAAGTGGATTTGCTGTTACACACAAAGGTTATGAATACGCAGATACCCTTAGAAAGTCGTAGGCTGTGCAACTCGATAGCCCAGGTGGAATTTGGTTAAATAGCAACATTTACGTAATTATGTCCCTTTATTCAGTTCTTTTACTTCTGTTTATTTACAGCTTCGGCCTGTTTTTTCTTCTTTGTACGATTTATTTCTAATGAACGATGTATGAAAATAGTAAACATCATTAATTGCTTTATTAGTCATCTTCTTTCAATCTATTTAGCTGAGTGAGTCCAGCGCTCGAAAGGTCTGGATCAGAAGAACGAAAATATTTCAAGAACATTTCGCCGATTCCAAGTTGTGTGGTATTGAGGAATGCTTTCTGTTGATGAAAGTAAACTTCCACAAGTAATTCAATTAGGAACTCAATAATTGACCATTTTGGATTCTCTTTAAGAAATATTTTTCGTTGAACCTTCTTTCCTCCGATTTCTAACGTTCCTGAGGCATTACGTAAAAATCTACTGTGAAAAGCATTTCTATTATCATCATCGGCAAGATAGCTGTCGAATGTAAATCTCACTTGTTTAATATCATGAGCAAGGTTATTTCGTATGCTTGAAAGTATCCTGATTGGCCCCAACATATCCTCAGAGAGAACTCCAAGCTGTTTGGCTAAATCAACACGTTTTGCCATTGAAAGGTCTTTAGGAAAATCACGGATAGAGTGCTCCTGAAATCGTGCATCAAGAGCGTGAATAACACATGCCTCAATAAGTGCGTGCGATTTTAATACGAATGACCAGTCGTCCTCCCTTAGTAGGCAAATAGCAAAATCTTTTGGCAGCGATAGTTCTTTAGAGATAAGCTGCGCAGCTTCATATGCGTTTGTTGGCTCTTCCATGCTATCTAAACCTAAATGTCAAAAAATCTTGTTACGTAATTTCAAACAACAGGATTGTGTATGTCCCCAAATGCATCCCACTGCGCTTTGAGTTTGTTAATACCGTTGCGGGGGTAGAAGCATGGAGTCCATTTCTTCAGTCCCTTTTCCTTCTCTCTATTGACTTCAGATGCGCAGTTCTCTGTCACTCTTTTTGACGACTCGAGGAATATTTCAAACTGCCTGATCTTCGGATGAAAACGTAGGAAGACATAATAGTTGTTGGGGTTTTCCCATTCTGCATATTTCGCCCCGACAGGCCAGAAAGCAACGCGGCTTCTCGATGTCTTAACCTGTAAGTTTGCGTGCCATGTTCCAGTTCTGTTTGACACAATGACATCGACACCGGCTGTGTTGCGAATCGTGGGCAATGCAATGAGACCGCGCAGGCTCAGTTCGGCAACAACAGTGTGCACTCCTGCCGCACCGACAAGCGTTTTATCCCGTGTAGGGTAATCTTTGGTATCTTCCATTTCATTTATCTCTACCAACGATGTGTATATAGTTTCCACATAACATCCCAAGCATCTCGGCAAGAAATCACAAACAACGCCGTTGCCGTTTCAGAGCTATTATATCCTCTGTGTTTAATTATAGTGCTGTCTCGCTGTCGAGCAAGGAAAAAAAAGATTAAAAAACAGAATTAAGGAGACAGGAGACAGAATTTGATAATTCACTCAAAAACAGCGTTTATCAGCGTTTATCTGCGGTTCTTATTACTTATGATTTGCGATTTATGATTTACGAATGATTACATTTCTCTGTGGTTCTCGGAATTCTCTGTGGCCGATTTGAAAAACGCGTCTCACGGAGATTTTTTTTATTTCATTTGATATTTAACTCTAAATCTAATATAATATACAGTTAACATACAATTTTAAAGTTAAAAGTGTAAAGTTGAAAAGTCATTAGTTCATAGTATGTAGTTCGTCGTTAATCTCAAATCGCGCTTTTTATGGAGTATTTAGAATTCAGAAAGGAGACATTATTATTTATAATCTATTAATTAATATTTCTTATTTCTCTGTGGTCTCTGTGCCTAATACCCTGTTTGAAAAAACAAAGCCAATTTGCCGGCCGGAAAAATCGACATATCATCTTTTATGAAAGGAACTTATGGCAAATATGGCCCTGCAGGGGCACAAAAAAACAAAGCCAATTTATATTTTTTACCGCCGGCAGCGCCGAGATCGCAGAGCTTCTGAAATATATTCTTCCTTCTCAGCGGTCTTAGCGAACTCTGCGGTTAATGAAAAAACAAACCCAATTTTAGCTAATCGAGCACGTTCAGGCCCCTGCTGAGCGCGTATCGGCGGACGGATTGGATTTCTTCGGCGGTCGGATGGCGATTGATTTTTGGGTGTGAAGACGCTTTAAAGCATGGGCGGTATTGGTCCATGACGTTGATGGTTGTTTTGGGGCTGATCTTCTCGGCCAAGAAGTCGATGATTTCGAAGCTGCCGGCAAGGTTGTCCGGCAGGACCAAGTGGCGGACCAAAATGCCGCGAGTGGCTACGCCTTTGGCGGTTTTCAGGTCGCCGACCTGGCGGTGCATCTCTTTGACCGCTTCGCGATTGATATGCGGATAATCCGGGGCGGCCGAAAGCTCCCCGGCGATTTTCGCATCGGCGTATTTCATGTCCGGCATGTAAATATCCATGAAGCCTTCGAGCAGCTTGAGCGTCTCGACCGAATCGTAGCCGCCTGTGTTGTAAACAGTCGGCACAGCCAGGCCTTTTTCGCGGGCCAGCTTCAGGGCGGCGATGATTGCCGGCGCCACGTGCGTGGGCGTGACGAAATTGATATTGCAGCAGCCGTAATATTGCAATTCAAGCATCGACCGGGCCAATTGTTCGATTGTGGCCGGATTGCCGTGCCGATAGTGGCTTATATCGAAATTCTGACAAAACACGCAGCCCAAATTGCAGCCGGCAAAGAATATCGTGCCGGAGCCGCCGCTGCCGACTAAAACGCTTTCCTCGCCGAAATGCGGGCCGACGGAACTGACGACGGGCTTGTCACCAATGCAACAAAAGCCTGTCTGTCCGTCACGGCGATTGACTTTACATTCGCGCGGGCAGAGCGTGCAGGGATCCATTAAGTCCCACAACTGCTCAACGGACTTGTCCAACTGGTTCACTCTTTTACCGGTTACATTAAAACGCCGATTTAATCTCGTCTATCGTGACTCCGAGCGTGGCCATAGCAATCGTATTGAGGTCCGCTTCCGGGCCCTGCAAGTGGAACGTGCGATGTATGTGCGAGATTGTCTCGCCCGGTTTCAGGGCGACAGCCGGTGACGAGCTTTCGAGCTCGTAGAACGGCCCGAGAGGTTTGGCGCCCGGCTCGGAGGGGCCGTCGTTGTACGAGTTGACCACGTCGCCCTTGTACGGCTCGTCCTGCAGCTCCCACATCGAGTTGACGTAATCCATGACGCCCCGCGGCTTGCTGTACTGGACGACAGTAAGCACATGATTGGCGGCGTCATAGCTGCCGAGCACCGGCTTGGCTCGCAGGGGCGAAAGACCGATCTTGCTGCGATATTGACCGTCGCCGCGGAAGAACAACACGCCGTCCTTGACGGCCAGCCGGTCTGCGGGGACCTTGCCGAAGTAGGCGTCGTTAACTATTGCTCCGAGTTTATTTACGGGTCCCTTGTTTAACGGTACGACAACGGTCGTGCCTAAGGAAGGATTGAACATGCCAAGAATCCAGATAGAGAGCAGACCGGTTTCTTTCTCCCAGGCCTTTTCGCCGGTGTTAGTCACCTTGTTGACCGATTCGAAGGCGACCATTTTGACTTTCGGAGCGGGTGTCACTCCCAGCAGCTCGACGGCGTCACTCCGCTCGATAACCCGGACTTCGCGGTCGGCCCGAAGGTTGAAAACAGTACGTGAATAGTTCTCCAACTGCATGTCCTTTTTCAGGACGGCACGACTTTTGGTTTTGGTGACAAGCTCGAACGGCTCGGTATCGATCGGCGCCGGGGTGAACCAGTGATCGAGGTCAAACGGCACGCCGTTCTTAAAGAAGATCGAGAACTGTCCGCCCTCGGGGCCGAGCCAGAATCTATCTTCGCCGCCGAAGACATTCATATGCTCAACGAACTTGCCGGAGGCGACCAGCTCGCGGTTAATCCAGCCGAAGCTGAATCCATTCTGCCACCCCGCCGTGCTGGTCATTACACGTCCCTGCATCTGAGGTACAACTGTGACCCTGCCGTCGCCGGTTTTGTCCGACAATACGATTACGTCCGTGTGCTTTTTAAGAAATGCCAGATCGTCGCCAAATGTATTTGCTCCCATTTTCTTCTGTTGCTCCATGCAGCCCGCTAATGTCCCGATACACAACAAAACAATCAGTAATCTTACGTGCCTCATTATTTGTCTCCTTACTTGTTTTCTATTGCTTTGCTATTCATGCTCATTCGGTTTTCAAACCATGCCCGACCGAAACCTGTTTATAATAAGATGCTTTATGATGCCGGTCAAGATTCAAAACGACCGTTTTCTTAGTGAAATTGTGAATCGCCATTAGAATTACGGTGTACAGCGCATACCCTGCGAGCTTATTTTATTCGCCGGGTGACGGAACCGCGGCGATCCAGTTTTCAGGATCGTTGCCGTAGCCTGACGAAACCTTCCGCATTAGTGATTGGCCATAGCCGTCCGGACCGACCGGCCAGAGATCGATGCCGCCCGGACAATTCTCCGGATGAGAGCCGTCGCTGTATTTGACCCTGTCGATGCGGATATATTGGCGCTCGCCATCAATGTCCACATCGCCGGGCATACTCAGCTCAAGGCTTTCACCGGCGTTGTTCAGGCTGCCGTCATAGGGGCCGAAAATAATGCTGGCAGGCACAGCTGGATAACGCAGTGAAAATGCCTCCGGCTTTTTGACTACCAATATATAACCACCGGCAGGAATTGTAACCGGAGAACCTGCTGGGAAAGTAAATTCGATGCCGTTGGTAAATTTCCAAGGCTCGGCTTTATCATCACGATATAACTTGAGAGGCTCGGTGCTAATGTTTTGTAGCTCGATATATTCGAATTGGTCGTTGGTGTAGGAGCCGCCCACCGGCCAGTCGGGATTGTACATGATTTCGCTGATTACAACGGGGCCGACCTTCGGATACGAATTAGCAGAGCCGGGCGTGCTCTCTTCCATCGCTGCGAAGTTGTAATTGCCGGTGCTGGATTTGTAGTATCGTCCGAATGAGACGCCAGTCTCGGAAGCGCCGAAATCCTCAACGTTGCGATAGCCCGTTAACACACCATTTTGTGCTGAGCTTATATATAAGTATTCGCCGTTCTCGCTTAGAGCGAATGGCTCGTGACAGCCAGGGTCACTAACAGCCTGCCCTGAGCCTGCCGAAGGGTTGCCGAAATTCAGGTCTTCGTAGAAAACAAGATAACCATTCGGGCTGATTGTTGTTCCGCTAGCAATCTCGTATTTGAAAAGGTTATCTTTGCTGTCGCTTAAGAACCAGCCGCCAATGTTAATCGTTGCGTTGGTAGTGTTGTATAGTTCAATCCAGTCCGAAGCATCGGCGTGCGAATGGGCCAAAACCTCGTTAATCACTATAGCGCCGGGATTGGGTAGAATGTTACTATCATCCTGTCCAGGCGAACCACCGGCATAAGCACTTGGACGCCACGAGTCTTTTTCGTCCCAACTGCTAAGATCAGAATTCTCAGGATCTATTATGGTCAGCGAGAAATCTTCGCCGTTAGTAAGAGAGTGCCAGCCGTCTTCGTAGCGGAAGTTCAGAATCGTTCTGCCGATAGCATCCTGGAGCTCGATTCTTTCGCCGGCGTTGTTCAGCCTGCCGGAATATTGGCCCGCGATGTTGACACCTGTGGCGGGGCCATTTGTGCCGTATCGAGCTTTGAAAACGCTGCTGTCCTGAACGACAACTACATATTCCCCTGCTGCAAGCTCGATGCTTGGGAAGGTGAAATCTATGCCGTTCGTAAAGCTGACCAGGTTCAGATTGATGGTTTCGGTACCAATGTTCTGTAGTTCGATAAATTCTTCGTTCGGTTCCGGCGGATTAAACATTATCTCGGTGATGCGCAGATTCTCCGCTACCGGGCCGACGGCGTAAACCGCCTCATTTAGTGCGCTCCATGAATTTCCGTTCAATACACGCGACATGACATGGACGCTATGGGGCAAGGTAATCGGGCCGGTATATTCGATAACACCGGGCATAATGCCGCTATCACTTGATCCACCTACACTTGCGGTAAGCTCAGCGGAGATAAGAAAGTCGGAGCTTGTTGTTGATGCGTTCATGCCGTGAATAGCTAATATATTGCTGCCCTGCTGAAGATTATCGATAAAGGCAGAAATGTCCATACTTTCGAACAGAATGGCGGCCGAATCGGAATGAGTGGAAGTAGCGTTGGAATTCCAGTCCGGAGCGCCGTTGAAATTGCTTCTTGCCGCTTCGACGCCGTTTAAATAGGCGATATAACCGTCGTCATACCGAACGTTCAGTGACATAGAACTCAAATCATCGGGATTGCTGTTTAAGGTAAATGGGATACGAATATAACAGGTAGTACTTATCCCATACATCTGGTCCAGGACGTCGAGAGTGAAGAGCTGCTCATAACCGGAAGTTCTTTCGAATCCGACGCCGCCGGGACCGCCTGAGCATCTCGTCCAGGCCTGATCGCTGAACAATCCGCTGCCTTTCCAGTTGTCGCTGACTGAGCCAGTCGGAACAAGTACTCGCTTGTCGGCGTTTTCGGGCACGAGAGTCGTTGTTGGCTGTGATGTGGCCGGTGAGCGAGGATCGGAGCCGTCAAGGCTGTACAATATTGTGCCGGTTGTTGCAGTCATAGAGAGCGAGCTATTGTTAAAGATCGCTCCGCCATGCTTATAGGAACCATTGACGTAAAAAACCGGCGCATCTATGCGCGGGTACAGGCTGCGAGAGCGAAAATAATTGAGCGCAATTTCCGTTCGAGACGGAAAATATTCATTGATTAATCTGTCTCTTTCAGGAATCCAATACTCATTTTTTGTGTACAAGTAATACGGGCCGGAGCTGTATCGGTGTACGTCTCTTCGGTAATCCCCCCAGCGGGCGGACTCTGCTATCACGGCCAGGTCAAGCTCATCAGCCCGCTTGGTCCAGCGCCATATATTATTTTCCGGCGTTAGAGCACCGCTATTGAAATGATGCTTATGAACACGGTCGCCAAAGCGCACACGGAATTCCTCGATATCATCAAGATAGTTAAATATACCCGCAGGATTGGTTGCCGGACTTGTGCCGGTCGTACTAACATTCTCGAGGACGTGCTCGCTGTCCCAGCTATAGAAGTGCCAGAGCCTGTTCTCCGGTCCACCGCCAGCCGCCCTCCAGTTACCGTCATCGTGTAAATCTACATTCCCGGCTGAAAAACACAGGAGTGACCAGTCAATGAAGTTATCTATATCAATGACTTTCTGTATCTCGTCCCAGTTGCGGCTGGCAGCAATGTTTCTCATGCGGTTCCAGGCGGAAGTGTTGCCGTCTGTCGCAGAACCGCCGTTTACGGCATCGATGCTATCTTCATCGCCGCCGTTATAAGCAGCGTAATGTGAAGCAACCGGTCGCTCATGAAGGTTGTACACGCCCCAATATATACCGTTCAGGTACAAATGGACGAACAAACCCTGACCGGCATCAATATTGCCCATATCGAGGAGCGTATCGCGCATCCACTGGTCGCGGATATATTGAGCACGCTGCCTCTGGTCAGGCGCCCAGTGCGTCCAGGCATTATTAAAGAATCCGCGAAGCTGAATCGTATCGAAAGAATTCACAGGCCAATCGTTAAACAGCTCAAAGTCAAGTCTGGTCGGGCCATACTGGTCCCTGAAGCGGAGGCTGAATGAATGCTTGGGACATTTGTCCGGCCTGCGACCCTCACCGCCCTGAATGCGGGTGCCGCAGTTAAGCTGAAATTCCTTCGAGCCGTCAAAAGTAAAGAATTCGGCTGAAACGGGCCGTTCCCAGTCCTGCCCCCCTGTCGAAGAGTGACCGGTGTAGATATATATGCCGCCAGTCTCTGGGTCATTGTCATGGCTGAAGAGGTTATCTTTATCCGTCACGACCGAAACCGTCGGAAGTGACAGCAACGCATCATCCATTAGGTCAGCATAATCAGGATCGTTATATATTTCCGGATCCATCCCATAATCCGAAGAATATGGTTCGAACCAGGTGCTTGGATAACCTTCGCTAAGCACCTGCTGATGACTTCGTCTGATCACATCGGCAAGGAAAATATAAGTGTGAGCGTCTTCATTGGTCGGCAACCAGCCAGGCTTGACCGCTCTGGCCCGCAGGCACGTAGTGGTGCTGATTGGAATCGGGCCCGTATAAACCTGGCCGCTTGAGAATCCACGTGCCGTAACCAGGTACGGTTCGGATCCGTCGGTGGTGTAATAAATAATAGCTCCTTCAGTCTCCGTCGCGATTGTGACGGAAAAAGGTGTATCGTAAAAACCACGGTTATGG
>JAFGPJ010000360.1 GCA_016936275.1 Sedimentisphaerales bacterium | reverse complement strand
GAGCCTTTGAACTCCGATATATTTTAAGGCAGAGCCGACAAATACCGGATGAAGCTTGTTGCTCAAAGTTCCTTTTCTAATCGCCCTTACAATCATTTCAGTATTAATTGGCTTGTCATGGACATAATTATCCATGAGTTCGCTGTCATATTCGGCCGCAAGCTCAACCATATCATTCCTTTGCTGCTGAGCAGTCTCTTTAAATTCAGCGGGTATCTCAGTTTCCTTAAAAGTCGCGCCCATTTTTTCGGTCTGATAAAAAACCGCCTGCATTTTTATCAGGTCTATTATTCCGGCAAAGGAATCCTCCGCCCCAATAGGAAGCTGTAATATTATCGGATTAGCAAGGAGCTTGTCGCTAATACTATTGACGGCCATTTCAAAATCAGCGCCAATTTTGTCCATCTTGTTCACAAAGCAAAGGCAGGGCAAATTATATTTTTGCCCCTGTCTCCAGACGGTCTCGCTCTGCGCCTGTACGCCTTCGCTGCCGTCGAACACCGCCACCGCTCCGTCGAGAACACGCAAAGATCTTTCGACCTCAGCGGTAAAGTCAATATGTCCCGGCGTATCGATAAGGTTGATCTCAAAATCCTTCCAGGGGCATTTCGTCGCAGCCGAAGTGATAGTTATACCCCTTTGTTGCTCCTCCTCCATATAATCCATAACCGCCGTACCGTTATGGACCTCCCCCATTTTGTACGTCTTGCCCGTATAGTAAAGTATGCGCTCGGTTACTGTTGTCTTTCCGGCGTCGATATGAGCCATGATTCCGATATTACGCAGTTTTTCCAGATTGCTCGACATTTGCTATTTTCAGCTTTTTAGAATGACAAGCCCATTCAGTTGCCTTCCAAATTATAATGGCATTGCTCTATAAGGCAACACATACGCAGCAACACTATATAAGAAAACTGCCACGGTCATTCATAAAAACAATCCGTGGCAGTTGTAAACTACAATTTTTACCAGGCAAAATGAGCAAACGCTTTGTTCGCCTCGGCCATTCTGTGGATATTTTCCCGCGTAGTCATCGCTCCGCCGGTTTCATTATAGGCATCAATCAACTCCGAAGCCAAACGCTCGCTCATCGGCTTGCCTTTCTTAGACCTGGCTGACAGCAAAATCCACCTGAAGGCAAGCGATTGCTGACGCTTGGAATTTACCTGCATCGGTACCTGATAACTGGCTCCTCCAACACGTTTGCTGCGAACTTCAATCATCGGCTTGACGTTGTTGATGGCCTTTTCGAACACTTCAAGGGCGTCAGCGTCCTTAATTTTATTGTTAATAATATTCATGGCATTGTAAAAGACAGCCTGTGCTCTGCTTTTTTTGCCGTCCAGCATTAGGCAGTTTATGAATTTCGAAACCAGTTTGTTGTTAAACTTCGGATCAGGCTTTAATTGTTGATTTGAAGCGGTAAACTTTTTAGACATTATTTTCCTCAATCTGGTTATAAACAACCGGCTACGATTCATTAATCTAACCGGTCACTATATTACCAATTTATTTTGCTTTCTTTGCTCCATATTTACTTCTGCCCTGCTTACGACCGGACACACCGGCACAGTCCAAAACTCCCCGGACAATATGGTAACGGACACCCGGCAAATCTCTGACCCGGCCGCCGCGAATAATCACCGTGCTGTGCTCCTGAAGGTTATGGTCAATGCCCGGGATGTAAGCCGTAACCTCTTTGCCATTGGTCAGTCTCACGCGGGCGATTTTCCGTAACGCCGAATTCGGCTTCTTGGGCGTCTGGGTTCTTACGATCAGACATACGCCTCTCTTTTGCGGCGAACCGCTGATATCAGATACTCGCTTGTGACCTTTCGATTTCGCCCGCGGCTGTCTAACTAACTGATTTATTGTAGGCATAACTTTCTTTATTCCTGTCTAATTATATAAAGTATTATCTTTGATCTATCGACAAAACAGCCCATTATTGTAACACATCCCATGCAAAATCCAAGAGATTTTAAGCCCCTAATGCAAAATTTTTCTCAATGGTCCCTAAAAACAAGTTTTTAAGGCTCTTGTAACAGAAATTGGGCAATTCTGGTATTATAAGAATTACAATTCGAACTCACAAGCAATATTTTCTCGTACTATTATACCGGCGACAGTCCGGTGATATCTGGTTATTGCTCCACTTCAATCACAGGATTTTTTTTGACATCTATTACTTAAGGCAGTATGGTATTTAAAAGGAATGATGAGAAGGCTTCCGTAATCGCATCATATTAAGCTTTCTGCCGGATAGGAGGTTTTTATTAGACGTAAACAGCGGGTGAAGAAAGGATAAACAACCTGAACCAACAGCAGTGCTCCCTTGTGTAATAATACCAGGTAGGAAAACAAAGTTTGTCAATCTTTTGACAATAATCCCGGATTGAATTGAAATTGATTTTTCTCATATATAGTCTTATTATGCAGCTAAAAAATGAAAGAATTGGCGATTAATATAAGATTGGAAAGTACAAAAGGATGACCGTCAACAATCTTATAGACAAACTGATAAAGTTTTTCTCGTGGCTATATTTTAGACATTGGGAAAGATGGGAACTACTCATAATAGTACTAATATGTTTGGTCCTGCTACTATTGATTATATGGCAACAAAGAAAGAGTACAACCAAAAGCGTGTATGTAAGCCAGGTCAGAGAACACTCACCTATTATTGGCGTCAAATTAGCCGATAATAGAAGCCACTTAAAAATCGAAGATTTGAAACAAAGCCGTTCCACTACCTTATCCAAAAAACACGCAAAACAAACAAAAGAACAATTGAAGAAGTTGAACCAACAAGTTCAACAACTCCAATATGAAATCAGCAAAAATAAGCAAGCTGAGGAACGTCTTAAGCATCAGGTCACAGAATTAAAAACTACAAACGAACAACTCCGACAAAACACCGTCGTAAGTAATCAAATCGAGCAAAAACCAAAACAACAGATTATTGAAGTGCCCTCCGTTAAAGAACAACCTTTGCCCGGACCTGCCGTAAGCAGCACGGTCAAGCAGCAGGCAAAACAACAAGCCGGAGAATCAAAAACTGAAAAAAAATCATACGACCGCGGAACCAATATACGCAAAATACCTGACAGACTTATTATAGAGAAACCAGAGCAGGCCAAACTGTCAAAAAAACTCAGGGAACAGCCATTGGACGTTCAGCAGCTTAAAGCCATAGCAGATTTGGCAAAGCAAATTCAGAACCGTTCCCGGCAAAAGTAATTCAACGTACCTTTCACTACATCTTAGAGCAAATCACGTATCTGGTCCGGCCTGTCCACAACGACAACACCTGCTTGCCGCAAGGCCTTTACCTTCGCCTCAACTCCACCTTTTCGACCGGAAATAATTGCGCCGGCATGCCCCATCCGCTTTTCGGGCGGTGCCGTTCGTCCGGATATGAACGAGACCACCTTCTTTCTCACGGACGTCTTAATAAACGAAGCGGCCTTCTCTTCGTCCTCGCCGCCGATCTCCCCGATCAAAACGATAGCGTCCGTGTCATCATCATTCTCGAACATTTCCAATAAATCAACAAATCCCGTACCGATTATAGGATCGCCGCCAATACCTATACAAGTCGATTGCCCCAGGTTCTTCCCGCTCAAATCGTATACGACTTCATAGGTCAGTGTTCCGCTCCGGGAGATCACGCCGATTCCGCCCGGCTTATGAATGAAATCCGGCATGATACCAACCTTGCACTTGCCGGGAGAGATAATCCCAGGACAGTTCGGACCAATCATACGTACGTGCTTTCGCTTCAATTCATGGTAGAGATCGACCATGGTTAATACGGGAATACCATCGGTGATACAGACTATGAGCGATATCCCGCCGTCGGCAGCTTCACGAATCGCATCCGGCGCGAAGGCGGCCGGAACAAAAATCGCTGAACATTGCGCCCCCGTCTGGTCAACAGCTTCCTTAACAGTGTCGAATACAGGAAGCGTACATACGGTCCGACCTCCCTTGCCGGGTGTGACGCCTCCGACGACCTTCGTGCCGTACTTAAGCATTGCCTCGGCATGAAATGAACCGTCTCGTCCGGTTATTCCCTGTACTATGACTTTCGTACGCTCGTTTATCAAAATGCTCACTGCTGAGGTTCTCCGTACGCATAATTTACTGCACCACGGATGGCGTCCGCCGTTCGATGGGCGACAATCATACCCGCATTGCTCAACATACTGCGGCCTTTTTCCTCGTTGGTGCCCCTAAGCCGGATTACAATCGGCACATTAATGTCGAGCTCGTCCCGGGCCATAAGAACACCCTGGGCAACATCATCGCATCGAGTGATTCCCCCGAAGATATTGACCAGAATCACTTTAAGCCGGCTGTTTCTCAGCAAAATGCGCATAGCGGCAAGGACCTTTTGTGGACTCGAACTTCCGCCCACATCCAAAAAATTAGCCGGATTGCCGCCGGCCAGCTTGATGCCGTCCATCATCGCCATCGCCAGCCCCGCTCCGTTGACGATGCAGCCAATCTCGCCGGACAAACTAACGAAAGCCAGGCCGGCATCTTTCGCTTCCAGCTCGTCTGCCGTGTACTCCTCGGGATTCCTCAGACAAGCGATATCAGCGTGCTTCGCAAGCCCGTTGTCGTCAAAGACAATCTTCGCATCTGCTGCGACGAGCTGGCCATCCCCCGTTAATGCAAGCGGATTAATCTCCACGAGTAAACAATCTTTATCTCGTAAGAGACGATACATATTTTGTACGATATCTGTCGCCTGGTCCAAAAGCATCCGGTCCGGAAACGATTCTGAAAGCCATTGTGTTAAGGATTTCGTGCTGTCTTGTTCATCAGCGCCGGCCAATGTAAAACGCCGGATCTTCTCCGGTTGTTGAGCGGCAATATCCTCAATGTCCATTCCTCCGGCATCGCTTATTATTAACATCACCGTCCTGGCTGCTCTGTCAACTGTGATTGCTGTATAGTACTCGGCCCGGATGTCAAGACGCTCTGTAACCAGCACTTGCTGTACAGCAAAGCCCCTCACGGACATAGCCAGAATCTCCTTTGCCGCCGATTCGGCTTCGACTTCGGATGACACCGCTCGGATGGCACCGGCTTTGCCTCGTCCGCCGGTCAACACCTGGGCCTTTATAATGGCCCTGCCATCCCAGATGGCGGCGGCCGCCGCGGCCTGTCCCGGAGTGCTTGCCAGCTCACCCTGCGGAACGGCAATATTATACTGCCGGAGCAGTTCACGGGCCTGGTATTCATGTATCTTGATGGCTTTGTTCCTTAAATGTCTTGCATGGCTCAGGATTCCCCAATTAGTCTCTAAGCATCGTCTTTGCCGGGGCCGATCATATCCTCCGGCACGACAATGCGGTCGAACTCCTCGGCGGTCAGAAAACCCAGGGAAACAGCGGCTTCTTTCAAAGTTGTGCCGTGCGTATGAGCATGTTTGGCAATCTGAGCGGCTTTGTCGTACCCGATATGAGGATTTAACGCTGTCACTAACATAAGCGAGTTTTGTACGTATCCGGCTATAACCTGTTCGTTCGGAGTAATGCCGGCTACGCATTTCTCGCCGAAGCTGCGGCACCCGTCGCTCAGAAGCCGCACGGACTGCAGTAAATTGTAGATGATGACCGGCTTATAAACGTTCAGCTCGAAGTTTCCCGATGCCCCGGCAAATGTGATCACGGTGTCGTTGCCCATCACCTGTACAGCAATCATTGTCAGCGCCTCGCATTGTGTCGGGTTGACCTTGCCGGGCATGATCGAACTGCCGGGCTCGTTGGCGGGCAAAATTAATTCGCCAATGCCGCAACGCGGGCCCGAAGCCAGCCACCGGATGTCATTGGCGACTTTGTTAAGGGCTGCTGCAAGCGTTTTTAGGGCGCCACTTGTTTCAACCATTGTATCGTGGGCGGCCAGTGCCTCGAACTTATTTGGTGCCGATACAAAAGGCAATCCCGTTAGGTCGGTTATTTTCTTAGCCACTCGTTCGGCAAATTCCGGATGACTGTTCAATCCAGTGCCCACGGCGGTCCCGCCCAGAGCCAGCTCATACAGTCGAGGCAGGCACGCGGCAATACGCTCACGGCCGCGTTCGATCTGCGCTGCGTATCCGGAGAATTCCTGCCCCAATGTGAGCGGAACAGCATCCATTAGATGGGTGCGGCCAATCTTAACGATTTTAGCAAACTCGCGGCTCTTATCCTGCAGGAGAGCAGCTAAAGTCTCCACAGCAGGAAGCAGCTTGTTCGTAACCGCCACAGCCGAAGCGATGTGCATGGCCGTAGGAAACGTGTCGTTGGAGGATTGCGACTTGTTGACGTCGTCGTTGGGATGCACGGGTGACTTGCTGCCGATAGTCCCGCCTGCCAGTTCTATGGCACGATTGGCTATCACTTCGTTGAGGTTCATATTCGTATGAGTGCCGCTGCCGGTCTGCCAGACCTTTAGAGGAAATTGATCATCAAGCTTGCCTTCTATGACTTCTTCGGCGGCCCGGACAATCAAAGACGCTTTATCTTCGGACAGCAAACCGAGCTGCTGGTTGACTATGGCAGCGGCCTTCTTTAAGACCCCGAACGCGGCTATTACTTCGCCGGGAATCTTTTCGGCGCCGATGTCAAAATTCTGCAGCGATCTCGCGGTCTGGGCTCCGTAGTAGGCGCCTTGGGGCACCTTCACTTCGCCCATCGTGTCCTTCTCAGTCCTAAATTTCATAACATCTCCATTTCAGGCAAAACTCGCAGCCCCCCTGCTTTCTTGCGAAAGCAAGAAGGGGGCTCCATTGCTGAGGCCCGCTGTCGGCCCAACCGCCGGTAAGTCATGCTGCCATATACTTTAACAAGATCGCGTAGATTCTTTCAAGCTTTAATTCATAACAATTTCAATACGCAGGACGAAACAGTGCCGGGTTGAATCATCTGATCGGACATTAGAAGATGACCTTCGCCAGTTTGCCGGGCTCAACTCGAAACGCTGAGCCTCGACCCTCGAAGAAGCCGTGCTCGGCAATTAAGTGAATGTTCAGGTCCGTCCAGCAAATAATTTGACCGGAATCGAGATGTTTGACGGTTGTAACTCTCTTTACGAATCGTCTGAGATGCGGCCACGGACAAGCTATTGATCCTCTGGCCTCTTCTACTATCGCCTGATGCTGAGCATCTACTTCGACCCGGGTTCCGAGCCCTCTTTTAGCAGCATCGGTTATCTCCTGCATCCTTACCGAGAGCTGCCCGGTGGTATATCCGGACTTCGAGACTTCAAATGCGTCGGCATCGATAATCTCGGCAACACTTCGAGAATCGCTGCCCATAAAACCGCCCGCCGCCATTTTCGACGATCGCAATATTTGTTCCAGGTTTCTCGATTGGGGCGATTCTTTCATAATTGCTCTTTCAATATTCTATTCGAATTTGTCATAGAAAATTGCCTCTTCTTTGGTCCCGAGTTCCATCAGGACTTTTATCGCCGCGTCAATAAGACCCGCGCTGCCGCAAAGATAAGCCTCGCATTCCGAAGCGTTTTTTAAGTTGCGCTGTACAGCCTCGGTCACAAGTCCAGTCTGCCCGTCCCAGCTTTCATCTGCCGCCGGCGAGGCAACGACCGGAACGAATGTGAAATCTTCCAGCTCCGATTCAAAACTACTCATAAGGTCGATTAAAAATAATTCCTTCACTACATTAGCACCAAAATGATAAGTGGCCTTGCGTTTATTGCCGGTATTCTTCATATGATGCAGCATACACTTTATAGGCGCCATGCCCGAACCGCCTGCCACGAATACTATCGGCGTGTCGTTATCTGAAAGCCGGAAATCTCCATAAGGCCCGTTAAATTTCACCTGGTCGCCTACTTTCAGACATTCGAAACAATAAGTAGTGCAGATTCCTCCCGGCACGAGCCTGATGATTAACTCTATGCTGTTCGTATCGGATGGGTCGCTGGAAATGGAGTACGCCCTGTACACTTCTTCGCCGCCTTTTTTGTAAACAGGCGCCAGTAACTGTATGTACTGGCCCGGCACAAAATCGATTTGTCCAGGCTCAACAAGCTCGAACCGGAACTGTTTTATATCGTGCGTCAGGTCGATTATCGAGGCGCATCTGCAGATATATTCACGAACGGCAAAAAGCTCCGGCGGAATCTCAATTTTCAGGTCGCCGCGAACCTTGACCTGACATGAAAGCCGTACATCGGATTGTGTTTCCTCATCGCTCAGGTAAGGCTCTTCGGTGGGCAGCAGCGGCCCGGCGCCTTCCAACACTTTGAGCTTGCACAAGCCGCACGTACCGCGCCCGCCGCATGCACTGGGGATGAATATCTTCTCCGAAATCAGCGTCGAGAGCAGGTTCCCACCTCCCACGACCGTAATGTCACGCTCTTCGTTGATGTTTATCCGGCATGGACCATAGTTCGCCAGGAAGTGCTCACAAATACACAGAAGACCCGCCAGGACGGTCCCAATAGAACTTACTACAGCAACA
The DNA here is from genome assembly GCA_016936275.1 of Sedimentisphaerales bacterium. Lineage (GTDB taxonomy): Bacteria > Planctomycetota > Phycisphaerae > Sedimentisphaerales > Anaerobacaceae > JAFGPJ01. The sequence continues at coordinate 16,280 of JAFGPJ010000360.1, read as the reverse complement.
GCAACCAATATGTCGAGAACCATTTATGTCACTTACAGATGGAGTCTTATTTACCTTCCCTGAAGCACACCGGAAAATCCCATGAATGCCAGTGCCATCAGGCCCGCTATTATGAGCGTTATCCCCGGCCCCTGGAGGCCCTGGGGAATCCGGTCGTTGGCCAGTTTTTGCCTGATGCCGGCCATTGCCATTATGGCCAGAAACCATCCGAGCCCGCTACCAAAACCGTAGCCAATGGTCACTATGAAACTGTAATCCCGAATCACCATAAATAGTGATGCGCCAAGGATTGCACAATTGACAGTAATCAACGGCAGAAATACGCCGAGCTTCTGATATAAAAAGGGAGAATATCTGTCAAGAACCATCTCTACGAGCTGAACAAATGCAGCGATGATGATTATAAAGAGAATGAACCGGAAAAACTCCAGGCCAAGGAGCACAAGAATATAGTGATAGACCAGCCAGTTCAGCATGCACGTCGAAGTAAGCACGAATATGACCGCCAGGCCCAGCCCGGTTGCAGTCTTGACCTCGCGCGAGACACCGAGAAAGGGGCACAAACCAAGAAAATAAGCAAGCAGAATATTTTGTGTAAACACAGCCGAGATACACACTATAAACGCCTGTGATATTTCCGGTCCCAAATTCATTTGCTCTTATTCTCCCTTCTTATCTCAAAGGATCTGAACACCCATGTTACTACCGCTAACGTAAAGAAAGCCCCGGGCGGCGCGACCATGACTATCCACTTGTCCCAGTAAGGCCCGCTGAAGTAAGGCATGGGATAGCCGAGAAAAGTGCCCATGCCGAAAAGCTCACGGATGGTCGCTATTATTAACAAAACAAATGAGTAACCAAGGGCATTGAACAAGCCATCCAGAAACGAATGGGCTGGCGGATTGATATTTCCGCAGGCCTCGCACCGGCCCATTACGATGCAGTTAGTGATTATCAGCCCGACGTAAGGGCCGAGATTAGTGCTCATCTCGGGCCAATACGCCTTTAGCACCAGATCGACGACTATTACATAAAATGCAATAATCAACGTCTCGACCATCATTCGGATGTTTCTCGGCGTAAACCTTCTAAGCATAGAAACAGTTGCAGCGCTCAGCGACAGCGTAAAGATCAGCGCAACGCACATGACCACAGTATTGGCCAGAAGATTCGTCACCGCCAGCGTGCTGCAAATACCCAGCACCTGCCTGAATATTGGATTGTTGTTCCAGAGCCCGTCCGAAATAATTTTTCTGGTTTCCGATTTCATGTTTTCTGCTGTGAACCTCTCTCGCTCTTTTCATCAAGCTCGGCAAGCCATTTTTTTAACGAATCATTAATTATTTTCTCGAGCCTGGAGCTTGTCTGTGTCGCCCCGGTCACGGCGTGCACATCGCTCATGCCCAATTCATCGCCCGGACGCTCGAGGCTGAGCGGTTTATCGCCCGGAGAAATAACTTTGCCCTCGAACTGGGAGGTAAATGCGCTGGTAGTTATCTGCGCCCCGAGGCCCGGCGTCTCATTTTGCTCGTAGAAGGCTATCCCCGTAATTGTCTTCTTGTCCGCTTCTACGCCGATGACCCCTTTTATAGGGGCCCAGAATCCCTGCCCCGATATCGGCAGAGCATAGGCGACTATCTCGCCCGCTTCTCTCAACGTGCACGCTCCGGCCGACCGCTCGTCAGGCTCACTTACGCGCTCTACGTACGTTTCGTGCAACTGCAATCGACTTTCACCTTCCTCCATCAAACCGGGCAAAACCATCAGAACAGCCTTCTCGAATGCAAGGTACTGATTTGCCTGGACCTTTGCACTGGTAAACTGAGAGAAACCGATTACTATGGAGCTAAAACAAGCCGTCACTGCAAACATATAAACAACCGGAAACCACTTTTTCTCTCGCATCAATTCCCCTCCCCCGCGGCCTTACCGCTCTTACGCGCCATTACAGCGTAATCCAGTATCGGAGCAAACATATTACCAATCAGAATCGAGAACATCAAACCGCCGTTGAAAATCGAAAAATTCCTAATAACTGTAGTGCACACGGCAATGATCACGCCATAAATAATCTTGGCTGGTTCGGTCCGCGGAGCGCTGACAGGATCGGTTGCCATAAAGAAAGCACCGAATAAGAATCCACCACCCAGTACTGCCGGCAATGCACCGGGCACAGGCATGACACCAAAGGCATATAGAACCTGATTCAAAACCGCATAAGTCACAACCAGAGTAATGATAATGGCCCTGCTCGCCGTGCGGGTCCAGAAAAGATAGAGTCCCCCGATCAAAATCAAAACTGCACTGGTCACCCCCATTGTTCCGCTGATTCGCCCGAAGAGAAGACCTTTTAAGAGAGTCCATCTACCAATGGAGACGGTCTGTTCTTCACCAATATCCAAGGGAATTTGTTCGACGGCATCGGCCCGGCTATCCGAAGTAAGCTTTCCGGCCTTGAGATAAGCCATCGGCGTGGCGCTGGTAATTGCGTCTTGCTCGGAGACGGTCGTCCATCTGTCCAGTGCTCCCCAGGATTGTTGCGAGGCCGGCGCCCAGCTCGCCGTCAGAGCCACAGGAAAACACACATATACGAAACATCTACCTGCCATCGCCGGATTGAAAATATTACGTCCGAATCCGCCGAAAACCTCTTTCGCGAAAGCCACGGCAAAAGCAACGCCGATGGTCAGTACATGTAACGGTACCGTGGGTGGCATTATCAGGGCGAATATTGTGCTGGTGACGAAAACGGCCTCGCTCACAGGCTCACCTCGCCTTCGTGAAAAGATAAATTCTACGATGAACCCAATAAGCACAGACCAAACAACCACAAAAAGACATCGCCAACCAAAAAAATAGACGCTGCCCGCTATACAAGGCAGCAACGCCGTCATCACTCGCCGGTTAATCGGTTGTTTTCTCAGTACCTTGGCTGGTCTCTTCGCCTGGGCCATATTTGAATTGCCCCATACGGAATGGCTTGCCGTCATTTTCTTGCCGCAAAAAACATAATTCCCATAAGCAGGAATCCTCAAGTTCTACTCAGCATTGATTGATTAACTATAATGAAACTTAAAGATATCGCAACTTCTTTTTGCCCCGGCAGCCAATGTTCCTGTGAGCAAAAAAGCTGGAAATATTCCTGCCCGTCATTCTTCCAAACAATATATATTTTTTTTGTGGACACGACATCGCCCCCAGGCATAATATTCTTAAAGACAGATATAAAGAGATTCAGGATAGATCATGTCCAGCGAACAGAACGAGTCATGTAGCGAAAAACGATTATTTCCGCTTCTGGATATTGAAGATGTCCTGCCGATCCTGAATGAGATTTCCATCTTTGCGGGACTTTCTGACAAGCAGTTATATACGCTTTTTCGACTCCTCGAAAAGACCTGTTACAAAAAAGGAGAGAAGGTCTTCGAGCAGGGAAGTCAGCCAAGCAATATCTACATTATAAAATCAGGAAGTATAAAGCTGGTGATTAATGAAAAATCAGACCTTCTGGAGCTGATTGTTTTTGAGGAAGGCCAATGCTTCGGCGAGACATCGGTGATCGGTATTCAGCCACATGCCGCCACGGCCATTGCCGATGAAGATACCGAACTTATCGTGCTGTCGCGGAATGCACTGCTGTCATTAATGAAAACCGATCTCGACCTGTTTAGCATTCTAATCCTCAACATAGCCCGAGAAGCCTGCAGAAGGCTGCATAAGACCGATGAAATACTCTTGCACTATGTTTTAAGAAAATAAGAATAAATACCGAACGTGGGAGTTTTATCATGAGAACAAATCGTCGTAACTTTATAAGCGCTGCCCTTGCCGGCGGTATTGCTGCCGGATTGACGCTACCATCCGGCGGCTGCGAAGATAAGGATTCCGGCTCAGCGGCCCGGAAACCAGATTATGCCCGTCTCGATGAAATACTTAAACAGCCGGTACTGAAAAAGGAACTGTTTGCTGCTCCGGTCACCATTGAAAGTCTCGAATTGCTTCGCTATAGAAATAGTTTTTTGTGCCGGGTGCGCTCCACCAACGGCGAAGAAGGTATTTCCGTCGGCCACGGCACGATGAAGACGCTCTATCCAATTTTCACAAATACGCTGCAGCCTTTTTTCATCGATAAAGATGCACGCGACCTGGACCTGCTGCTGGAAAAGGTCTACATATATAACCTCAACTTCCGATTGAGCGGCATGGCCCTCGGCATACCCCTGGCCACAATTGAGTTCGCAATTCTCGATATGCTGGGTCGTATCGCCAACAAGTCCATCGGCGAGCTAATCGGAGAAATCCACCACCCGCGAGTCGCAGTTTACCAGGCCACGGAATACCGGGAAAAATCGGTAAAAGAATCGCTGGAGCTGATAAAAAGAGACGTCGCCGAATATAGCGCCCACGCAGTCAAGATTAAAGTCGGAGGCCTTATGTTCATGACTAAGGACATTTACGCCGAAGGCCCGAAAGGTCGCACCGAAGAAATCATCCCGCTAATCCGCGAAACGTTAGGCGACAAAATGACGCTGTACGCCGACGCGAACGGTTTTTACTCGGTGGATGAAGCGATACGCGTGGGCAAGCTGCTTCAACAGTACAATTACAAATTCTTCGAAGAGCCCGTCCATTTCGACTGGTACGAAGAGACTAAACAGGTCGCCGACGCCCTTACCATGCCGGTTGCCGGCGGCGAGCAGGAGTACAGCCTGCACGGATTCCGCTGGCTCATTGCCAACGACGGCCTGCAAATCGTCCAGCCTGACAATTATTACTTCGGCGGCATGATTCGTTCGATGAAAGTCGCCCGCATGGCACAGGCATTCGGCAAAGAATGCACGCCGCACATGTCCGGCGGAGGGCTCGGATACCTCTACATGATACATTTCGTCTCCGCCCTGCCCAACGCATCCGCCCACCACGAATTCAAAGGCTTGAAAACCGACGTGGAATTCGAATGTAAAACATCGACCCTGATCGTCGTGGATGGCAAGATTAAAGTCCCCACCGGCCCCGGCTTAGGTGTGGACATTAGCCCCGACTTCATAAAAAAGCACGAAATCGTCAAAGGCTAAGCCGCAAAAACAATGCCGTGCTATTCTTCGAGCGGAAGAATCTCTATCTTCCGGAATTCCACGGGATGGCTCTCCGCCTGAAGCGAAATATAACCTTCGCTCAGCAGCCTGTTCTCGCCCTTGATGAGCTTTTTAGCACCGGCGTCGTTCTCATCAAGCTGAGGCCTCTCATATTCCAGCACGACCTGCCCGTTAATAATGTGCCTGATGAGACCGTCGCCGTGCACCTCGACCTCGGCCTTGACCCACTGGTCGCCGTGATACGTCTCGGAACGAGATGAAACACAATGCTGCGTGACAAGCTGATTGTTCATTACGACGTGCGTGCCGGGCGAGCACATATTGCCCGTCGAGCGCTTGTCTTTGCCGTTGCCCCCAAGCAACTGAACTTCAATCGAAACCGGAAATTCCTGGTCTTTTCTCATGCTCTCGGGCGACTGGCAATGCAGCATAATCCCGCTGTTTCTAAACGCCCAGCCCGCGCCTCCTGGCGACTGCTCTCCCACGAATCGATATTCGAGCCGCAGGCGGTAGTGTGAGAATTTTTCCTTATAGAAGATGTGGCCGAATCTGCCGCCGAACTTGTCGTACTTATCGTAGCAGACCTTCATAACTCCATCTTCGACGCGAAAAGTATCGCCATAATTGTCATTCAAGTCGTAGCCCGTTATCTTGACCTTCCAGCCGTCGAGGTTCCTGCCGTTAAACAAACTTATCCACGGCTCGGCAGGCTTTTTCTGCCCCGCCGCATAGCAGTAAATTGCACCTACCAGCACAAAAACCACAATAATTAAGCTAATCCGCTGACATATTCTGTCTAACTGTTTTCTGTTCATCATTATCAATTTCTCCTTATGTCATTCCTGCTTATGGCACACCCAAGGTGGACCGGAGTCCCAAAGGGACGGAGCGGAGGAATCTATTAAAACAACAGATTCCTCAACTACATCCTTACACAAACGATACGAAAGACGCAATTCTAACAACTTAACCAAACCGGCACAAGCCTGCATCGAAGCGCCGAATCAGACCAAATACAAAAAAGTCCTCCACAATTATCAAGATTAGCTATTTTCTTAAGACAAGTTATATGCGAATTATAAGATACTAATTATCATTCTGATCTTCTAAGCTACCTGTAGGAAGTTTTTAGATAATGAAATCAACAAAAAGCTCAATAATTGGCTAATAAGTCAGCATTATAGGCTCCATTTCTCTAAAAATATACTCAAGATAGCTTAGGTCCACATCTTTTATTTAAAGCTCCTTTCAGTTATTTCCCTTACTACAAATGCGACATTTGTCAGTTTCTATCTTCTCCTTCCTGGGACTTTTATCCCACGCCCACTTCGGTCACCTACCTCTTCTGCGGACACCTTGTAAATCTCTGCAATTTTGGCTCGCATATCTTGTGGTAAGTCAGAACATATTAATCCCTCAATTCTATCCAAGTCCACCAAGCCATCACACTGGTTTTTAAAACCCTCCCAGACATGCTTTTCGACAAAAACCATAATACGCCGTTTGAACTGAGGAATCCGATTGAGCAATGTTGCTTCCATAAAGAACTTTCGCATCTGACCAACCTTATAAGAGCTACTGGCAGAAATACAAATCCCAACCGTCCCATCATCTGAGACACCATCAAACTCAAATCGAACCGAGCTTCCATCCATAGCGTGCCCCACAACTACTTTGCACGGTTTCAATTCTACGTCAATCTGCTGAGCGGTCCATCTCAAAAGAAATGGCTCGACGGTTTTTTTTAGATAGGAAGTATCAGCCAACTCCTGTTCCTTCTTTGTTATTTAAACAATCGAAATGCTTATATAAATTCGTATCTTCTTTGGGAGAATTTCATCTCTGAAATTTCTCCGGGCATACCCTTAGTACGGCTAAACAGGTGCGTAAAGACAATAAGGCGATTCGAGCAAGTTTTGCGTTCTTTGATGTTTTGCACCTTTGGGAACATAATAGACTAAAACAAGGCAAAAGGCAAAAGCTAAAAGTAAAAAGCCTTTATCCTTGACTATTTTATTGCAAAATCCTCGTTTATCTATGTTAATAATCTACCATCACTGCTTAATAAACTGATCCAGGCCCGTTTCATTGATTTTGAATTCCACCCATAGCGGCATGTGATCTGACAATTGGTATGTCATTTTCTCATATTCAGATTCCGACATGTTTGCCGTGAAAAACGCTGGATAGAAGTCAATGACACCGGCCTTGCCTATTTCGCAGTCGGTGTTTTCGGCATAGTAAGCAATTTGGTCGTAATGTGCATCCTTCTTCAGATTGGTTTTGAATTGGCGCAGCTTATTCGGCACAGTTAGACCATGCTGTTGGAGTGCCTTGAAGGTTTCGCTTTTCAGGCCGGGAATATTGAAATCACCGAGCACAAAGATATCCGGATCATAAAGCTTCGCATCATTATATCGCTTTCCAACCCAATTGGTAATCATTTCAATCTCTTTTGTCCGCGCTTTTATGCCACCTTTTTTATTCCACTGGATGTGTACGGTCAGCAGCATGAAGTCAAAAGTTCCCGCCCTTAACGAAACCATATACGGTGTCCGCCAGGGAACGCTCATATCGGTTTTGGGGACACCGGCTGTTCCCAGGAAATCGTCAGAAATCAACAGTTCGGCTGCCATCCCGGTGAATCGCATCACACGATTGTCATAAATATAAGCGAAGCGCTCGTCATTGCCCTTATCTTTCGGGGCGCCGGCCGGATCGTTAAAAACGACCTTCCAATAAGGGCCCATTACGGCAAGCATCCGTTTGAGGTCACCGAGATTGCTGCGCAGCTCCTGGATCGCAATCACGTCGAAGTTGCTGCAGATTTCCGCCAGTGCATTGATTGCAAAGTTTTCGCGCTTTTTGGCCCCAAACTCGCGTATGTTGAACGTCGCAATCAGTAAGTTCTTGTCGAGCTGCTTTGCCGGGATTTTAGCTTCCTTAATAATTTCCCGTAACTTCTTGAGTTTCTTGCCCTCACTCTTCGTCATCTTTTCGTATTTCTTTTCGTTAATCATGGCTTTTACTCCTTAAATCCACAAAATCCAAAATCTAAGTCAACTACTGTTCTGACTTACGGTTTTCACATAAAAGGCCACGCAGACCAATCCTATTCTTTACAAACAGCGATTCTCAAGAGCAAAATGTTGATAGCAAAATTGAAAAATTAGAAAAAAAAGTGAAAAAAAGATAAAAAAGACGAGAATTCAGAAGCCGGAAAACGGTTTTTTGACGGGATACCTATGGTATAAATTTACACGACTTACAGAGATTATTTATCTTTTATTTCTAATATCTTTCCTGTTAATCCTGTCTACTTTAAGGGGAATGAATAAAGAACGCCGTGTCATGGAGATTTTCCTGGAATTTAACAGAATATGCCCGCTTTTTTCGATTCCCGCTCGTAGAGTATATTAGTTGGTAGTTCATAGTTCGTTGTTCATAGTGAAAGTTGAGCTGATTCGTTAATTAAGAGAATTAGAGAATTGGGAGCGAATAAAGAATATTATTAAAACCCATGTTCATCTGCATGAATCAGCGTTCACCCCGCGTGAGATAGGCAAAGCCGCCACCTCACGGGGTAAAGTTGAAAAAACAAAGCCAATTTTTGCTGGGTAAAAATGATGTAAAGTCTTATATGAAAGGAGGTTATAAAGAAAAGCCACAATCGTGACTCGAAAAAAACAAACCCAATTCAAAGTTTACCCTGAGCAGAGTCGAATGGGCCAATTTTATTTAGCCCCCAGATTTATTCTGGGGGTTGTTGAAAAACCAAGTTGAAAAAACAAAGCCAATTCAAAGTTTACCCTGAGCAGAGTCGAATGGGCCAATTTGCCTAACCATCCTCATCCCTATGCACGATAATCGGGATGAGGCTGCCACCCATGATAAGGGTCGAAAAAACAGAATTTGATGTCATTCAAGCAGGAAATTGATATTATCGTCGAATTATAAAGCATGATTGTATGGAAAACCGTATAAAGGAGACAAATTATGCCAACCTCTAAATCATATCTGATATCAGTAGTATTAATAGCATATATAGTCCTTTTTGCCGGCCTCGCAAAGGCGGATGACAAATCGGCTACGTCGGAAGCGGTACGCAAGTGGCAGGAGATGCGGTTCGGCATGTTCATCCACTGGGGGCCGGTCAGTCTTAAAGGCACTGAAATCGGCTGGTCACGCGGCAAAGAAGTGCCGATTGAAGAGTACGACCAGCTATATAAGCAGTTCAATCCGACGAAATTCGACGCTGAAGAGTGGGTGCTGGTCGCAAAAGACGCTGGGATGAAGTATCTGGTCATCACCTCCAAGCACCACGATGGATTCTGTCTGTGGCCGTCGAAGTACACGGATTATCATATCGGCAACACGCCGTTCAAGCGCGATGTGCTAAAGGAGCTATCGGCAGCATGTAAAAAGCACGGTGTACAGTTCTGTACGTATCACTCGATTTGCGACTGGCACCATCCGGACTATCCGATGGGCAGCCCCGGCGGCAGCACCGAGAAACCGAACCATAACATGCCGCGCTACTTCCAGTACCTGAAGAACCAGACAAAAGAAATTATCGACAACTACGGCCCGCTGGGGATTATGTGGTTCGACGGCGAGTGGGAAAAGCCCTGGACACGCGAGTACGGGAATGAGATTTACGATTATCTCAAGAAGATTCAGCCGGATTTGGTGATTAACAATCGTGTGAGCAAGGGCCGGCACGGAATGGCCGGTACAACAAAGGAAGCGAATCTGAATGCGGGTGACTACGACACGCCGGAGCAGCAAATAGGCGGATTCGACCGCCAAAGGCCGTGGGAAACCTGCATGACAATCTGTCGGCAGTGGGCGTGGAAACCAAATGACCGGATGAAGTCCACCAAAGAATGTATTCAAACGCTGCTGCACACGGTGGGCGGTGACGGCAATCTTTTGTTCAACGTCGGCCCGATGCCGGACGGCCGGATCGAGCTCCGGCAGGTTGAGAGGCTGAAAGAGATGGGCGTATGGCTGAACAAATATGGCGATGGCGTGTACGCAACTCGCGGCGGACCTTTCAAGCCGGGCAAGTGGGGCGCCTCGACCTGTAAGGACGACAAGATTTATCTTTATGTTATGAACTGGAGTAGCAACGGCAGGCTAATGCTCCCCGGGATCGTACAAAAAATTACATCCTGCCGCACCCTTAGCGGTGGACAGGTTTCAATGAAACAAAGCAAAGATAATATCGAAATCCAGCTTCCGCCAACCAATCAAAATGAGATTGCTACAGTTATTGAGCTTACGGTTGACGGCAAAGCTTTCGATATCGAGCCTGTGGAGGTAGCTGATCCGATAATTTAATCTTGAAGTGACATAAATCTATAGGTGAGGCTATTGGACAGAATAGGTTATTCGCCGATATCCGGTTAATTCGGCATTGACCGGATTGCTGAGTATTATATGAAGCTCATTAATATCATTAATTGGAGGAATTTCGAACTGAATGTATTTGACGGTTTGGCTGGGAATGAATTGCAAGGAGCCGCTGGCATAAAGTCCATCTTCCGTCTCAATTGTGTAGTCAACATAGACAGTAACGGTGGTGAATGTGCTGAGCCGAACGTGAATCTTGTCTGGAATATCTGAAAGATCAAACACATCTCCTGATGTTGCAAAGCCAATTCCAACTGCGTCAGCAGGCGTGGAAAGAAACGGCCGCAACAGCTCGGCTTGATTAGGATCACTCATCGGATCCCAGATCAGGTTGTTGGGATGATTGGTGTTAACTGCACTGAGGTAATTGTGCCGGATATCCATTTGATCCAGGTGCACTTGCCAGTTGTCCCAGGCACGGCCCCAGACATCCCTGTTATTGAACAGGAGTAATGAATCTGTCACCGTTAAAAAGCCGTTGTCATAGTTCCAGTCGTAATTATCGCCGAAGCGGGCGCCGACCAAATTAGTCGTGCATAGGCAATTAACTGCGTTTACGTCCGGAGCGTCGTAGCCGCATTCGATTCCCTGCCCGCAATTCAGGAAGACCGAGTCGTTAATAAAAATATCCTTCGGGCCCGATAGTGCCATACCCTCATGACAGCACGATTCGAACCAGCAGCGATTGACTGTCAGCGAGCCTCCCGAGCTGGCTCCCGCGTCGATGCCGTCGTCCAGCGCCCAGCCGATGAGGCAATCGGTCAGAGAATGCGTCCCCTTCGTAAGATACATGGTATCGTTGTCACCATCGACATAGGAAGCATCGGCAGAGGGGAACTCTATCAGCGCACAATCTTCAAAGATTACGGCACCGCCATTAAATTGACCCACGGTTGTGCATTTCTGAACAAGGCAGCCTGTCATAGTCAAATAGGAGTTCTCGCCATGCCCGATCTGGCCATGATTTTCCACCATATAGCAATCTGTAAGTGTTACGTTAGCGCCGTCGGCCAGATAAAACAGGCACTGGTCTTTGCGGTGACTGCCGCCGTGGCCCGGATTATTGTTGAACCAATTAGAATCAGCACCGCTTGCTGTGAAAATGGCGGCCGAAAATTGTCCGCAAGATTCGTTCGACTCAAAAAGAAAACCACCCCAGGGAATTGCTCTTTCGGGTGCAGTGAAGACAACAGGTCGCTCCATCGTGCCGTTAACAACGACATTTCCTTGTACACCAATCTCGATATCAGGATCGATTATGATTACGCTGCCAGCTCCTATGGTCAGAATTGCACCCGGTTCTATTGTCAGCAAATTTCCAGCGACATTACTAATATGAATCCGAGAATTTTCGCCCCAGTCGGTGGTTGTAGCAATATCCCCGGAAATTGTTTGCCATGTTGTGTCGGCTTCGATTGTAATTCGCTTGGTAATATGAAGAGAGTGAGTTTCTGCAGTGTATGAAATAATGTTCGGTTCGGTGGCGGCCGGCAGAAAAATAGATCCGACTCCACGCAGAAGCTGTAACGGGTGATCTTGAAAACCTTCAGTTGAGATGACACTATTTATACCGAGGCGATTGCCTAAATCGTCCTCCACTCGGGCAACAACCGGGATTTCAAGCCCCATGGGATATTCTGCCGGGGCGATTATTTTAAGTTCGGCGCCGGCGAACTCAGCTTCTGCTGAATTAATCGGCAGATAAGGGCTCCAGCGAGGCAGTCCAAACTCCGAATTCCCGCGTTCCGATGCCCGGACTATAAAGCGCATCAATTCGCTTTGCTCTATACCAGAAGCTCTCTCCCGTCGATATACGTATAATTCGTAGTACTCCGGCTCGGTGACTTCTACGGAGACATCCGTTTCAATCGATCGGCCGTTTAATTCGACAGTGTAATCGTAATCCGCCTCGGAGATGACGGTGAAGGAGACTTTATCTTTGTAACCTTTTTTATCTGAAACACCCTCGATGGAAATCTGCGCCATGACGGGTTCTGCTAATGTAAACAGGTTTAACACACAGACCAAAACCAGCAAGAACCTTTGATGTAGCGAGCTTAGTGACTTTTCACGTAGAAGAAGCGAATTACTTGAGAATTTCATTACCCATCTTTGCTAATAATATTGTTCTATAATACAACTATATCAAATTTTGTTGTCTTTCTCAAGCAATTTCCTCGTAAATGTAATCTCAGGCTTTTATCCGATGGTACTATTCTCTCCGCAGGCATTAGAAGTGCTATGAGAATGCAGAATTATTGCTTCGGCAGACCTTGAATATCCACCGGGCAATTCTCAAAGGTATTGTTTTGTAGCATAATCCGTTCAGCATCTCGACCGATGCGAATTCCTATATTCTGATTTTTGCCAGACTTATTTTCAAATTTTGTGTTATGGACTGCAATGTCCCTGGTTTTTCCTTGAATATCGATGCCAACTCCCTGCTCTTTCGAGCCATTGTCACGAATGATACAATTCTCAATCCTGTTCCTGCTGCCGCTTCGAAATTCATTCGCCTCATTACGAAACAGTACCCCGACTTGGCCGTTGCGCTCTATAGTGCATCTCCGAATAATGTTGTCCGTATCACGGTGCCCGATACTGATGCCGTATCTGCTGTTCTCCGACAATACACAATTCTCCGCAAGCCCGTCCGAAACGCTCCAGCAAAAGAAAATCCCTTCACTATTGCCCCTGGACAAGCACTTTTCGAAGACGGGCCGCTGGGAGCCGCTTCCAGGATGGAACCCCAGGTCGGTGTTGTTTATCGCTTTACAGTTTAGAAATCGGATGTCATCGCAGACCTGGAAACTGAAACCATCGCCGTTATAGTTTCGGGAAGTAACGTTCTTAAAGCTCCATCGGTTGCAATGCTGGATGAAAACACCGCCGGCGAAGTTCCCGTTAATGTGCTCATTCTCATCACTGCTGCCGTCAAGCACAATGTCCTCCACAACAACATCATCGACGTTCTCAGCAGTAAGGATGGGAAAGATTGTCGCTGCCGTGGCTTCTTTTTCCAGCCAGAAATTCTCTTCGGTCAACCGGTCCAGAAAGATAACATCCCCTTCAACAGCGGTGATCGTGGCCCGCAGCACATCAAACTGCCAGTCTCCGGGTCCGGTTTTCGATCTGAGCATTATTCCTCCTCCCGGCACGAATCCTTTTGATTCCTCTACCTGAACGCCGTACTCGAACCAGTCCGAATCTCTTGCTAAAGCGGTCACGACGCTGCTGGTTTTTCTGAGAACGGTTTGTTCGCCCGAGCCCCGCAGGGTGATGTTAGGATGCATGTAGACTGCATTGCGCAGATTATATACACCCGGCAGAACTTTGAGTGTGCCTCCTCCCAATCGGTGCAGATATTCTATACCGGCCTGAATGATCTTGTCATCGTCACCCTGCAGGTCTCCTTCGGCCTGACCGACAGTCAGGATCAGATTTTGCAGGGTTCGCATCGGACGATTGGTCGATGTCACGGATTGTTCGCTCCCTGTTTCCTGGTTACTTGCCCCAGCAACCGGAGCAGCATATATAAACATTGCAAGAACATACAATTGCAGCATCAATCCATTCGAGGATTTCGCTATGTATTTCAGCATCTTTATACCTCTCATAAATAGAAGCTCAATAGGCCGGTCGCTCCACTATATATGCCCTAAATATTTCGCCGCTATAACAAACATCGCATGAGACCACAGGAGCGGAGATATAGACGAGCGTGATTTATCTTCAAATATCTGTTCGGGGATGTATTTATCTATTCGCTCGAGCGTTCGGTCAAAAAACTTTCTCGCATTTTCTTTGTCGCCGCTAAGGTTGTAGTAAATTGACATCCAAAAGCTTAGCAGAGGCCATGTACCCGCGCCGGTGAGTGTCACCCAACCTTTCCGAACTCCGCCGCAATACCTGTCGGCCGGATATCTAAACAGATCTCCGCCATTCGTCGTATTTGATTTGATTACTTCCCGGACAGTCCTTTTCATCACCTCATCGTTTGGATTTAATATTCCTGAAGGCCAGACCAGTCCCAGCAGCGATGTATCCGGCAACATATCATTTTTTCCAGTTATCCGATTTCTTGCCAATTTGCCTTTGCGATATGTCCTATGTATAGATTTTGTACTGCCCGAATAAACTTTTGCAAAAGTGTCCGACATTTCTTTTTTTGTTCGCATCCATTTTTTCTTTTTGCCCTGCATCTCGATTGCGGCCCTTAGTCCGGCTATGCACATTGCTAAAGAGTAGGTATGAAAACCTCTCTGTTTGGGAAGGACACATCTTTCCTCCCATAAATCATAACAGGGTAAAATAAATGCATCGCCCTTCCATACACGGCAGATGCCGGAGGCGGCCTTCTCTATCAATTTTTTGAATTTAGAGACATCAGTGTTGAAATGTTTGACATGATGATCTATCGCGAATAATAAAGAACCGCTCTGGTCCGGCTGAAATTGCGTCCCGCAGTGTATCAGGTCGATGCAAGTTTCCCGAAGGTGTCGAGGCACTCTCGGTTCGTTGGGCGATATCAATGTGCCGTGAATTGTGCCATTTACATTATACGCATTGTAGAAAAGTCCGGTTTCCTTAAAATCTTCTGCTCGATTGAAGCACCAGTTAAAAAATCTTTCCGGGATTTCCCTGAGCCCCAGCAGATCAGCAGCCATGCACACATACGCCGCATCCCGAATCCAAACGTATCGATAATCCTGAGTGGTAGCCGGATAGATTGACTTATCCGAATTAGCGGCTACGATTGCCCCGTTTTCCAGTGAACCATCTTCAATTACCTCTTTGCTTACCTGGATAAGTTCTTTGATTTTATTCCTTTTCATGGCAATCAATTCCCATGCCTATTCGCACGGCCAAAATTTGACAAGTCCATACTTGCCCAACAGCATAGCATAATCTTGCTGCGTTGCCTATTATGAGCACGGTCCTTACTCGTCTGAATTTAACAGAATGGGCCGGCTGAGACAAAGCATGATTATTTACGGCTGCACACCAAAGTTGGCGGATGGAGTACTCAACACGGCCCTGATATATAACCGCAGCGGCGCTCTTATTGGGATGTATGATAAGCTGCATCTTCAGACACACGACCAGAAATATACGCCGGTCAAACACCTAAATGTGCGTGGGCCAAACTTCCGATAATTATATGCTCAGCGTAGTAAATGATCGCATGGGTAGAATTCCACCAGGGAAAATCATGCTGATCGATTGTAAATCAATTGATTCCCAGTGCCTCTCTGACAGCGGCATCTGCTTTTGCCTCAGCTTCTTTTGCTTCTTTGATTTCTTCGACCTCTTCAAACTCCTTCGGCAACGGAGCTTCAACAAGGTGCTTGACCTTTATGTTTAAATGCGGCTTGAAAGCGGTTCCGGCCGGTATAAGGTGGCCGAGTATCACATTTTCCTTTAGGCCGTGAAGTTCATCTATTTTACCGGCCAAAGAAGCCTCGGTCAGAACTTTCGTTGTTTCCTGGAAGCTGGCCGCCGCTATAAAGCTCTCCGACCACAGTGAAGCCTTCGTAATACCCAAGAGCAATGTATTGGCAGTAGCAGGTTTGGCTTTTTGACCCATTGCTCCTTTGCCGCCAATGTTTTCGACCTTTTCGTTGATACTGGCCAGATCTTTCTTGTCGATGATTTGACCAACCTTTACATCAGTCGCATCTCCAACATCTGTGATCTTAATGCTGTTCATCAACTTTTCATTCTCTTTCTTGAACACGAATTTATCCACGACTTCGCCCGGCAAAAATG
>JAFGPJ010000359.1 GCA_016936275.1 Sedimentisphaerales bacterium | reverse complement strand
GTACAAAAGGGTATGCCTGTCGAAACGGAGCTGGACGCTTATCCCGGACAGAAATTCAAAGGTGAAATCATAAGAATTTATCCTGAATTGAACCGGCAAACAAGGACAAGAACTGCCGAAGCGGTAATCATATATAACAACGAGATCTCGCTTTTGCCGGGTATGTTTACCCGCATACGGCTTGTGCTGGAAACGGTGGAAAATGCCGTTCTGATTCCCGATAAGGCCATTGTTTTAAACACCAAAAATGAGCCGACTGCCTTTGTAATTGTCGGGGAAAAGGCCGAAGCCAGAAAACTCACACTCGGACTTGAAAAAAATCTGATGGTACAGGTAATTGAAGGAGTAAGGCCGGGTGAAATGGTCGTCGTTGAAGGAAACGAAAAGCTCAAAACCGGCGCTGCTGTGAAAGTCATCGGCAGAGAGTCCCAAAAGGAAAAAGCGAATTCCGGCGGTAACAAATGAATTTAACGAAATTAGCTTTATCCAGACCGATTGGTGCTGCTGTCATTGCGATAGCGGTTTTTGTGGTCGGTCTGTTTTCTCTTAAACAGCTTGATGTGGATTATCTGCCGGAAATTACTTATCCGATGATAAAAATCCATATCTGGTGGCGCGGAGCGACCCCGGAGGATATTGACAAGAATATCGCCGACCCAATCGAACGGGTACTGGCCACCGTTGACAACCTCGATTATCTCGAATCTTCGAGCATCGAGGGGATGTACGCACTTCAGGTGAATTTTGAGTACGGCGTGGACGTGGAGGAGGCCTATCAGGATGTGATAACCGCGATGGGGCGCATTGCCAGAGAATTGCCTGCGGATATGGATCCGCCGGTAATTATCAAGGCAGACCCGTCACAATTGCCCGTTATGCAGGTAACAGTTTCATCGGAGCGAAGAGACCTTGTCTGGCTGCGCGACTGGTGTGACAACTGGCTGCAGGACAGGATTGTTACAGTGCCCGGTACAGCCGGTGTGGAAATTGTCGGCGGATTAAAAAGAGAGATTCGCGTTCATCTTGATCCTTCCAGAATGCTGGCTTACGGCCTGAGTCCTTCCGGCATTGCCAAAACGCTTTATGAAGAAAATAAAGAGATGTTTGCCGGCCGGGTGACGGTGGAATCGCGGGAGATTATCGCCCGAACCATGGGTGAATTTGAATCGCTCGAAGAAATACGCAACGTCGTTGTCGCTCACAGCGACCGTGGACTGGTATATTTGAAGGATGTGGCCGGCGTGGAGGATTCACATGAGGAGGTTCGTGTCATTACGCGGTTCAATGGGGAGAATTGCGTCAAGCTGAGCATTCTTAAACAAGCAGAAGCCAACACTGTTAAAGTTGCTCAGGCGGTAAAAGAAAAGCTTGAACAGCTCAAATCGGAGATACCTGACGATATTGTTTTCGGCGTAGTCGAGAATCAGGGTGATTACGTTATGGCCGCCATCAACAGCGTCAAGGACTCTGCTATTATCGCTGCGATATTGGTCATTATTGTTACTTATATCTTTCTCGGGCATTGGCGTCAAATCATCGTGCTGATGATTGCGATGCCGCTGACCCTGGTGGCGAATTTCCTGGTTATGAAGATGGCGGGGTTCAGCATAAATATCTTCTCGCTTGGCGGGTTGGTTGTGGCGATGGGCGTGGTGCTGGATAATTCGATTGTCGCGGTTGAAAATATTACCCGTATCAAAAATCTCAATGGAAGCGAAGCCACTCTGAAGGCGATGAGTGAAATCGGGACAGCCCTGCTTGCGGCAACACTATCCTATCTTGCCTTATTTTTGCCTTTCCTGCTGGTGCCGGGTCTTATATCGCTGCTGTTTAAAGAGCTGGTAATGGTTATTGCCGGTATTGTTGTGCTGTCTCTTTTCATTGCTCTGACCCTAACACCCTTAATAGCCGACCGTCTTATTAAAAAGGGCCATATAAAAGCGGGAATAGGCCATTTCATCGACAAGGTAAATGACTATGCAGCCGAAGGCTACGGTAAGCTGCTGACAGTGGCATTGCGGCTCAAATGGGTGGTGGTATTGATTGCCGCAGCGTTACTCGGATTGGGTATTTATCTGTTCGGCGTAACGGGTTCGGAATTCTTTCCGGAAATCGATGACGGCAGAGTCATGGTTAAGGTAATACTGCCCGCAGGCACATCTGTTGAAAAGACAAACGGCATTCTGGAGACAATCGAGCAAAAAATCAAGGACGACGATGTCATACAGAGCTGCTTCACATTGGTCGGGGGCAGGGTCTGGGGGCTTTATACTTACGAGATTGCTGAGCAGGGCGAAGCGGATATTCAGCTTGTAACGAAGACCCAACGAAAAATATCTACCGATGATTTCATAAAGAAACTAAGACCCGAAATGGCTAAAATACCTGTACCCGGCGGCAAGATTGCCGTAATGCACATGCCAATTAAAGGCATAAGGAAGACCGGTCAACAGCAAGTGGAAGTCAAAGTCAACGGATCGGATTTGGCAGAGATATTTGCTTTCGCTCAAAAGGCAGTATCAACTTTAAACCAGACCGAAGGGCTTACCGGCGTAAATCTCTCGATGGATATGACCAAGCCGGAATACAGGGTTTACGTTGATCGTGCAAGGGCTTCGGTGCTGCAGATTCCCATTCGACAGGTTGCCCAGACTCTTCGCTCGCTGATTCAGGGCGAGGTTGCCACGCAGTACGGAGAAGGTTCCGAATACTATGCCATTCGGGTAATGGTCCCAGAAACAAAAATTACCAGTAAAGAGGATATTGAACAATTGATACTCGAAAACACCCAGGGTGAACAGTTCTATCTGCGCGATATAGCCGAAGTTAAAAGAGCCGTAGGCCCGGTTGAGATTGTAAGGGAAGATCAAATCAAACAGGTAATAGTTCGAGCTGATGCAGACAGGATAAGCGTTGGCCAGGCCGTTGAACGCGCTCAAAATGCCCTTAGTTCCCTGGACATACCCCAGGGAGTTTACCTGGAGATGGGCGGGCAGGCCCAGATGATGGCGGAAATGACCAAAACTGCGAAGTGGATTATGGTTTTTGCCGTTTTTTTCGCCTTTGTCGTTCTGGCAGTTCAGTTTGAGAGTCTGAAACTACCCTTGTTGATACTGATATGCTTGCCATTCTGTCTTATCGGTATGGTTTTTGGCCTGTACTTTTCTGGTATAGCGATAGGCGCCACCGTGCCTATTGGTCTTCTGGTGGTTGTCGCTGCAACCATGAATGATGGAGTTTTGCTGCTCACGTATGCAGAAGTTCTTAGAAGAGGTGAACATATCTCTGCTTTTGAGGCCGTATATGAAGCATCCAAGATTCGTTTCCGGCCAAGAACAATGACAACGCTTACCACAATCGCGGGATTTATCCCGCTGGCGCTAAATCTTGGCGAAGGCGGTGATTTACTACAGCCTATGGCGATTGGTGCTATCGGCGGTCTTGTGTTTGAAATTGCAGTGGCTTTGATATTAATGCCGTGTGTGTATGCAATTGTCCAACGATAAGAAAGCAGGAGTCACAAAGATGAAAAAAATACAAATTCTCGGAACCGGCTGCCCAAAGTGCAAGAAACTGACAGAGAACGCCGAACAAGCGGCGAAGGAGCTTGGGATTGAATACACGATCGAAAAAGTTACACAGATCAATGACATCATGAAGATGGGCGTTATGATGACGCCCGTCCTTGTTGTGGACGGCGAAGTCAAGGTCATTGGTAAAGTGCCGCCGGCAGAGCAAATTAAGAAAATGCTCGGATAATTAAAGCCCAATCCAATAGTGAACTTAACATTATCGCAGGGAGATAACCATGAACAAAGCAGGAAAAATTGCGATTGTTATTGTCTTAATTGTTGCAGTGGCTGTTGTGATTGTTCTTAAGCAGAACAATAAGACAAAACCAGGAGCAGTCGTCATTGAGGAACCGGTTAAGATTGTCGAAGGTCCTCAGGCAGAAGGATTGGAGGCAGTTGAGGGCAGGCCTGCAAAAGGTTTGCCGCGGCTGGTGGATCTGGATGCGGATAAGTGCATACCGTGCAAGATGATGGCTCCGATTCTTGAACAATTAAAGAGCTAATATGAGGGAACGCTGATAGTGGACTTATTGACGTCTGGAAAAATCCGGATGAGGGTCCAAAATATAATATTAAGCTTATTTCCACGCAAATATTCTTCGATGCTTCCGGCAAGGAACTCTTTCGCCATGAAGGCTTTTACGCCAAAGAGGATATTCTCGACAAATGGAAGAAACTGGGGATTGAACTATAAGACTCATTGGAGGATCACAAAATGAAATGGAAAACAAAATTCTTACTGGTCACAGCTTCCTTGTGTACGCTGGTGCAGTCTGCGGAAGTGGTCTCTCAGGTCGCCCCGGGCAAGAACGATTCTGATCCTGCCCAAAAGGTTGCCGTGGAGGAGCCCCCGGCGCAGGCTGGGCGTGCCTTGGGTGTATGTCCGCCCTTTATGCTGTTCGATGAGGACGGCAACGTGATTGAACCGGTAAAGGGGGCGAACGCCGACAAGCCGTATTCGCCGAAGCAGACATGCGGAAAGTGCCACGATTACGACAAAATCACCTAGGCGTATCACTTCACGCAGGGCCAAGGAGAGAAGCCGACAGCGGATCAAGCGGAACGCTGCCAGTGGGCATCCACCCCCGGCAACTACGGTGGGACGTGGTGCTCGCCGGCACCGTTATACAGGTATCTTTCCCCCAAAAGCAATGTGTCTGCAAATACGATGGACATGACCTCGTTCGATTTCTTTACACAGGGCTGTGGGTCCTGCCACCCCGGCGGGGCTTCAGCAGAATATGACCGTGAGGGCAAGCGGTACGACCGCTGGATGGCCAACCCCGCCAGCGGCTTTACCTCTGGCGGCGAGAACAACTTCGATGGCGATTACTACAAGGCCCGGTGGACCGAGAGCGGGGTCATCGAGGCCGATTGTCTGCTGTGTCACCTGCCCGGCTACAGGATGGCCGAGCGAAACAAACAGCTCAGCGCGATGAACTTCCGCTGGGCCGCAACCGCAGGCTCGGGTCTCGCGGCCGTCAGCGGGTCGGTGGACAAGAGCGAGCCGGTAATGGTCGCCTAAGACAAGACGAAGTTCAACCCCGACGGCACTATTTCGCCGAATATCGTCCGCGAGCCGCGCGATGAGGTCTGCCTGGCCTGCCACGCCCAGCCGGGCTGGAAGAAGCGCGGCTTCAACTCCCGCTCGCGCACCGACGTGCACGTTCGCGCCGGGCTCAAGTGCGTGGACTGCCATCCCGCCGGCCAATCGGCCGACGACCCGCGCATTGCCGGCAAAGAACTCCACGAGATCGGCAAGGATGACGACCCCGGCGGACAGGTGCGCAACGACCTCAATGACACGATGCGCGACTGCGCCCACTGCCACACGACCGGCCGCCTCGGCGCGCCCGTGGCCAAGCACCGCTGGCTCCCGCCGCTGCACCTGCAGACCATCGCATGCGAGACCTGTCACATCCCCGAGCGCCTGGTCAAGCCTATCGCGTTCCAGGCAAGCGACGTCTTCAATCCCGGCACCAAGATCCCCAGCAAGGGTAAGCACCTATGGATCTTCTACGGCCCGGAAATGGCCTACCGTAACCACTATGGTTACTTAGTGATGATGGGCTTCGACGACAAGCCCACCGAGCCCTTCAAGCCCTTCCTCGCCCGCTACAAGGGCAAGATCTACCCTGTGAACCGTGTCCACACCGCCTGGCCGGGAATCGAGATCGAGGGAAAGCCCGGCCTGATGCAGCCGAAGATGAGCGACATTTACAGGATGTGGACCGATCACCAGAAGGACACCTTACAGTATCCCGATCTGGCCAAAATTACTGACGACAATAATGATGGAGTCATCGAGGTCAATCGCCCAGATGAAATTGAGGCCTTGATTGCCTCGGTGACAGCTTTGCTGACCGAATTGAAATACCCGATGGACGGCAAGCGCGTCGTGTGGGTGATGAACGACCGTGTTTATTCATCGGGTACTCAGTATCGCACGATTCCCAAGCACGATTGGGAGGCATCCCCCTACGGAAACGTGCACAAGTACAGCCACGATGTCTATCCAGCCAGGTCTGCCCTCGGCGTCAACGGCTGCACGGACTGCCACCATCCGAAGTCCGACTTTTTCTTTGCTTCCACCTTGAAGTACCCGTTTGACGCCCAGGGCAAACCCGTCACCGAGCCGCAGTGTTGCCTCGTCGGCATAAGTCATTTCTGGGCGATGGCCGGCGCATGGAGGGAGGCGTACCTGAAGCCCGTCCTTTACGGCCTTCTGGTAGCGTTGGTGTGCGCTCTGGTGGTTCTGGCGGGGGAATTGCACTTGGCTTGGGTTTTTTGGGAGCACCCGATTCGTCATCGTTTGCGGCTCATCCCGTGGGCCGCCGCGTTGGCACTTGCGGTGGCGGCCATCACCCTGACGCGACAGCCGGACCTGCTGGGCTATATGTTGACCACGCGGTTCACGCTGGACGCCAATCACGCGATCATCGCGGGCTTCGTTGTCGTAACGGGCCTCGTGGCTTTGCTCTGCGAAGTGGGCATCCATCGGCCTTCGCTCGCCAGCCGACGACGGACATCGGGCGTCTCCAGGGCCGCTATCTGGCTGCTCGTCGCTCTGGGCCTGGCCACAGTTTCCGGCCTGTTGATGCTCCTGAAGGTCCCGGGATTGAACACGCTGAACCGGGCGTCGTACACGGTTTTTGACCTCGCCCTGGCCCTGGTGCTTCTGGGTACGGTTTACGTGGCGTTGCGCCGGGCCATCCACCCCGAGCGCACTACGACCCACAACGGAAAACTGATCCAAGAGAGTGTTTTGTCTTCGAAAGACCGCAATGTGGAGAAGACCGAGTAAGCAGATGCTCAAGATGTGGAAGTTAACTAAAGTTCTGATGCTGCTAAATGCTGTTTCAAGGGCAGCGCCCGGCGCAGAGGCTGAGAATCGGCCCGTCGAGCCACAGCCGCCGCACTGGAGCGACGCGCTGAAAGATATCCCTATCGGACGTTTTCAACTTGATATCGGCGGAAGCATCAGGTTCCGTTCCGAGTACCAGAAAAACTTCAATGCCCAGCGTTACGCCGACACCCGGAAGCAGACCTATCGGGAGGATGGGTTCCTGCTGCAACGCACGCGATTGGATTTCGATCTCCATTTTGCCGAAGAGGCCCGCTTATATACTGAAATTCAGGATGCAAGAGCATATGACTCCGACTTCAGCAAAGATGATTTCTTCGCCAACAGCCCCTACTGGAACGACGCCGACATGCGCCAAGTCTATCTTGAATGGCTTCATATCGGCGACAGCCCCTTTGGATTTAGAATCGGGCGCCAAACGATCTTTTATGGCGACAACCGAATCTGGGGCCCTGGCAATTGGGGCAATGTTGGCCGTTACACATGGGATGCCGCCAAGGTTATCACCGACCTTCCTTTTGCTGAGACCCACTTTATCTTCGCCAACCGCGTTCGCTATGAGCCCCACCACTTCGACCAGCGTGACCGT
>JAFGPJ010000358.1 GCA_016936275.1 Sedimentisphaerales bacterium | reverse complement strand
TTTCCGCCGAAGCTGATCAAGTAATTGCGTGCTGAGTCTTGAACGGGCAAGTTCCCCGTTACCGCGAAACCGAATTCTTTGGTTTTCAATGCTTTCATCCGGCATCTTAAAAGTCACCTCCACATAGCCGGAACTGCTGTCATCTCGCCTGACCTCGCTGACTACAATTACCCACTGACTTGCCGTCACATCGGCGACTGTCGTGGCTAACTTTTTTATTCTTTGCTCTTCGGATATGTTGCTGATGCTGTCATTATTATCTATGGCGAGCAGGTGATATAGTTTCTCCAAAGTTGGTGCAATATATGCTCCAGCTAATACCTGCCCATCTCCATCGGCGCTGCTCAATGCCGCGGTAAGAGTCCCGCTGCTTCCCGCTTCCGCCAATGCCAGCTTATCACCGCGTGCTTTCAGCAGCTTTAAGATGTGCTCTTCCAGCGATGTTTCGTTGTCCGCATATACATATTCTCCTAAATGCTGCATAATCTTCCGTTTGAGCTCCTGGAGTCTTGCCTGTGCCTGCGGTGTGTCTTCGGGCAGTGAAAAGGTGAAATCGACCCTGCTGCCGTCGAACTGTGAAGAGACTGTGATGTCTGGTGCCATCGGCACGTTATCTTCGAGTGT
Organism: Sedimentisphaerales bacterium; assembly: GCA_016936275.1. Taxonomy (GTDB): domain Bacteria; phylum Planctomycetota; class Phycisphaerae; order Sedimentisphaerales; family Anaerobacaceae; genus JAFGPJ01. Next base: position 3,562 of record JAFGPJ010000358.1, on the reverse strand, counting down.
CTGATCGATTTGTGATTGGCCGAGGCCGACGAAACGAAGCTTCAATGAGCAGCCCGGCAACCGTGTACCGAATCGCCTGCTTAGATACGGCACAAGCTCATTGATGACCATAGGCTGTAATTCTCGAGGTGGTCCCGGCAATGCAACAATTACGGTCTCTTCTTTTTCGAAAACGAGCCCGACTGCTGTACCTTCGGTATTTTTGAAATAAGTACCTTCAATAGGGACTTGTGTCTGCCGGCGTAAATTTTTGCGGAGCCGATCAGGTGAGACGCGGAATCTTTGAGCCATCTCCTGCAGCGCATCCGGGTGCTCATTCAGCGTGATTTCTGTAAAATCGGAGAGAGCTTCGCGGGTAATGTCGTTGTCGGTAGGGCCGAGACCTCCGGTTACGATTACCAGATTGACTTTTTTCGTGACGTAATAGAGTGCCTCAATCAGGTCAGCCTGCTTGTCATCGACACTCATCGAGCCGATACATTCCAGGCCCAATGGGCGTAGAGTTTTAGTTATGAAATAGGTGTGACCGTCCGGGTAGATACCGGAGAGCAATTCGTCGCCGGTTACTATAATCATGTATTTAGTTGGTTGGGCATTGGTATAATCGAGGTAACGATCAACCCAGTGGTTTGTGCGATCCAAATAATATTCGGGATCGTGTGGGCTATAGTCGAGGTATTTGAAATCCGGTATCTGTTTTGGAACTGCCGGCTCGATTTGTGTGCCTTCGTGCCATTCGTTGAAGCTTGTGATGCTGATTATGGGTGGTCGTGCGGCGATAGCAGCAGCGAATTCGTGGTCGTAGTAAGCACCATTCTGTCGGTCTCTTGTATTAACATCGTTCCACGGCCGGATGCGCAGATCAATATATCCCGGGCCGACCGAAGGAATGAAAAGCTTGTCGTTTTGCAGTGCCCATTCTGCAAGATTCGGCCAGTTTTTGATGGTAGAGCCGTATGTGAAGCCGTCGGTAGCAAAATATGTATAATAGCCGTCGAAGTGACCTTCAGTCATAAAAGTTTGTTCGTGCTCTTTGACCCACAAGCCAATGACAACCGAATCGTATTTGGTGTTTCGGATGGTTTGAGGTCCATCGGCTGAGAGGATGGTTTTCCATTGTTCTGCCGGGGTGAGGTATGAATCGTAGATGTAGAACATGGGGCGAGGCTTGTCTTTATCGTAATGATAGAAGGCCGAATGTGAACCGTACTTGTCGATGATATAGACAATCGCATCGCGGGTGGTCTGAGCGTTTCTGCCGGGAAATGGCTCGATATGAAAGCATACTTTGATATTATGCTGTGCTGCTGCGTCGAGCAAACGCGGCACGGCTTTGTCTGTGTATGAATCTTTGCCCCACCACGATGTGCTGATAACGCCGACTTTCGCCCTTCGAAGCATCAGCATGTGAGCGTCCAGGTCCTGGTCGCTGTTGGAGCTGTAACAGCCGAGCTTTGGATAGAAGTTGGCCCCAATATCGTCTCCGCCGGAATAGCTTTTCGGTTTGCCTTCTTTTACTGATTGCGGATGGTTCCAGTGATAATAGGAATTGTCGGTTTGAGGATTCCCATACCAAGGGTAGTAAAAAGCATGAACATTATTATTTGGTTGTGAATCATCCGCCATTACGAAGTCATGACATAAACACATTAGCAAGGCGATTATAGATAAAACTGATATTCGAATCTTTTGCTGTTGCCTCATCAGGTCTTAACTCCTTATTACCGGCGTCTTCGGATTCTTTTTTCAATATTTCATACGATATAATATAATGAGCCAGTTGAGCAAGCAAATATAGGCATGTACTTTCTGATTAATGCTTGTATAAGTAGTGAATACCAAATGGTTAGTGATTCATGGCTATCGTAACTTTGTATGACATTCATGTAGCTTTCGGCTCGGAAGTTGTTCTGGATCGGTTGAACCTTCAGCTCCATCCGGGCGAAAAAGTCGGTATGGTAGGTGCAAACGGCTCAGGAAAGAGTACGATCTTAAAACTGATAATTGGCGAGATCGAGCCCGATATGGGCAGAGTGAGCAAGCAAAAGACGCTAAATATCGGTTACTTATTGCAGGAGACTACTTTCAGCGGCAATCGTACTATCATGGAAGAGATGCATACCGGTGTAGGACATCTGCTCAAGCTCCAGCGGGAAATTCAAGTAGTATCTCGTGAAATGGAAAACCTGAGCGGTCCGGAACTTAAAACTATGATGAAGAAATACGACCGCCTGTGCCATGACTTCGAGATAGCGGGGGGATATGAGTATGAAATCCGTATTCTCAAGACTTTAGCGGGGCTTGGTTTCGAGCCTGAGCTGCATTACGTCAAGACTTCGGCCCTTAGCGGTGGCCAGTTATCGCGCCTGGGGCTGGCCCGGGTTTTGATGCTGGAAACGAATCTGTTGCTGCTGGATGAGCCGACTAATCACCTCGACCTACAGGCTACCGAATGGCTGGAGAAGTTTCTTGCCGGCTACAGTGGGGCCGCTGTTATTATCAGCCATGACAGGTGCCTGCTGGATAAAGTGGCGTGTAAGATCATAGAAGTCGAAAACCGGCAGGCCCGCGTTTGGAACGGTAATTACAGTAATTACATACAAACCAAACAGACAGAGCGGTTGCAGCAGGAGCGGGAGCACATCAGGCGTGTCGAGATGGTCGAGCGCACGCTGGACTTCATAGCCCGCAATAAGGATCAGGAAGGTATGCGGGGAACTGCCCGTGGGCGGAAGACTCGCTTGAAACGTTTGCTCAAAGAAAACCCGGATTTTCTGGATAAACCGACGAGCCAGAAGACAATCAGCTTTTCATTCGGCAAGACCGATCGAAAAAGCGACCTTGTGCTGCGCTGTGAAGGGCTTGGCAAATCCTTTGGCGATTTGAAGCTGTTTGAGAATCTGACATTTGATATACTCAACGGGCAGCGCATCGGCATCACCGGCCCGAATGGTACGGGTAAAAGCACCTTCTTGCGTCTTGCTCTCGGTCAGCTTGAACCATCAGCAGGCAGCATCCGAATGGGCAGGAATCTCCGTATGGGCTATCTCGACCAGCACGGCGATGTATTGGATCCTTCCATGAGTGTTTTAGATGAGGCCCGAAACGTAAATACGGGACTTTCAGCAGAGCAGGTACGTAATAAGTTGGGTGCATTTCTCTTTACCGGTGATGATGTATTCAAGAAATGCGGGGATTTGAGCGGGGGGCAGCGTAATCGCCTTATGCTTTGCAAGTTAGTCCTGGCCGATCCTGATGTACTAATAATGGATGAGCCGACTAACCATCTGGATATCGCCAGCCGGGAGATGCTGGAAACTGCGCTGGAGGGTTACACCGGAACAATGATTGTTGTCAGCCATGACCGTTACTTTCTGGATCGTGTTGTAGATAAACTAATAGTAGTTGGGCTGGATGAAATAGGTACTCGATGCCTTGGCAGGACGGAGTTCATAGATGCAAAACCGGCATATTCATATTATGCCTCCCTTGTCAGCAAGCGAATAGAATCCCAGCAACAAAAGCTGGAATCACGTGCTGCCGGCCCCCGAAAGCGCCGGCC
>JAFGPJ010000357.1 GCA_016936275.1 Sedimentisphaerales bacterium | reverse complement strand
GAAGCTGGTTTACTCCGGCCCGATTTACAAATCGATGAAGGTGGACGGCAACAGCATCGTTTTGAGTTTCGACCACGCCGGCGGCGGCCTTGTTGCCAAGGGCGGCGAAGAATTGAAAGGCTTTGCCATCGCCGGGAAGGACAAAAAGTTCATCTGGGCCGATGCCAGGATTAACGGCGATACCGTCATCGTCAGCAGCGATAAAGTGTCCGCGCCTGCCGCCGTGCGTTACGCCTGGGCGGACAATCCGATATGCAATCTCTACAATGCCAAAGGTCTGCCCGCCAGTCCGTTCCGAACGGACGACTGGCCCGGGGTGACCATAGATGCCAGATAAAACTTTCGAAGTGATTTGTATTAAGGTTGTGTTTAGAAATGAGTGAAAATGCCTGGTGAACCTGATCTTGCTCGTGTTTTAGTGCCGCAGCGCGTTTTGATTTTGGACTCGAAAACCAAAAAAGACGCCCTTCAGGCACTGGCTGATTGTCTTAGCTCGGCGGCCGAGGTCAAGAACCGCGATGATCTTGTTCAAGCAATCTTCTACCGGGAAGAGCTGATGAGTACCGGCATCGGGATGGGAATCGCCGTTCCTCATGTGCGTCTTGCGTCAGTGACCGGCCCGGTAATGTCCGCCGGTATTTGCCACACGCCTATTACCGATTACGAATCTCTGGACGGTGTATCTATCCGCCTGATCTTCATGATTGCCGCCGGGCAACATCAACATGCCGAGTACCTGAGACTTCTATCTTCGTTGAGTTTAAAGTTCAAGGATGAGAAACTGCGCGACGCATTGATTGCTGCACCGGACACGCAGTCGTTCTACAACGTCCTTGTCCGGCGGGAGGATTGAGGTCGTGGAAAGCATAAACTTTAGTATTCTTTTCATTTTGGGCATAAGCATTCTTGGCGGACTGGTGGGCGCTTCGTTTTTTCAGAAGCTGCATATACCGCAGGTTGTGGGATTTATAGTCATCGGCCTGCTGGTAGGTGATAACGGTCTTAAACTGGTCACACATAAGGATGTGGTTGCGCTGCAGCCGTTCACTCTTTTTGCGCTGGGCATTATCGGCTTTTTGGTCGGGGGCGAGCTGAAGGCCGAAACATTCAAAAAATATGCACGCCAGTTCTTTGCCATTCTGCTTGGTGAAGGAGTGATGGCATTTCTGCTGGTAAGTGTTTCTACGTGCCTGTTTCTTTATATCGTTTTCGGCAACCTTTCGGTCTCGCTTGCCGCCGGCATTGTCTTCGGAGCCGTCGCCTCAGCAACGGATCCGGCTTCGACCATAGACGTGCTATGGGAATACCGCAGCCTGGGTGTACTGACGACGTCGATTACTGCTATTGTAGCCCTGGACGATGCGCTGGCGATGATTCTATATGGTTTGGCCACCGGTTTGGTTAAAATGTTTGCCGGCGTTTCCGGCTCAATCGGCAAAGAAATGGGAAAGGTCCTTCTCGAACTGCTCGGCGCCGCCGTTCTTGGATTCGCAGGTGCGTTGATACTGCGTTTTCTTCTGCTGCGGGTCAAGCTGCTGTACAAGAACTTCGCGTTCGCAGTCGGTTTGCTCCTGCTGATGATCAGCATCGCCGTGTATGCCAATATGGACGTCATTCTTACCTCTATGACAATGGGGTGCATTTTGGTGAATATGCTTCCCAACAGAAGTGCGAGCCTGCTCGAATCTGTGCGAAGCTTCTCTACGCCGATTTACGTTTTGTTCTTTGTTCTGGCGGGAGCAAGGTTGTCAATTACCCAAATGCCGGGCTGGCTCTGGGGTATCGTAATCATTTATGTCCTGGGCCGCAGTATCGGCAAAGTTCTTGGTACATACATCGGGGCCAGATTGACCGGGAGCGAACAGGTTGTCAGACGTTATTTAGGTCTTGGTCTTTTCGCCCAGGGAGGCGTGGCCATCGGCCTGTCCATCATGGCCAGTCAATATCTAACAGGCGTGCAAGTTGATGAGAACCTGATGTTAGGCGACGTGGTCATTTTCGGCATTGCCGCCACAACGATGATTGTCCAGTTGTTCGGGCCGCCCACGGTCAAAGTGGCCTTAAAGCTAAGTGGTGAATCCGGACGAAACGTGACCAGCCAAGACGTTATCGAGTCATGGACGGCCGCCGACGTGATGGAGACGGACGTGATTACACTCCAGGAAAGCGATCCAATAGCCAAGGCAGCACAGATGTTCGTTATGCATGATTATCTGGTTTATCCCGTTGTTGACCGGCAGCACCGGATGGCAGGAGTGCTGTCACTACAGGGCCTCAAGGACGTATTGAGCAATCCGGATTCGTGGACATGGCTGCTCGTCTCGGACGTTATGGTACCGGCCAGGTACAAGGTATTCTCTTCATCGGCACTAAAAGAGGTCCTCGAGCAGATGTATGAACTGAACATTGATCATGTCCCGGTTGTTACCGCCGGCAACGGTGATGTACCCGTTGGCTTTCTCGACAGGGCAAAGGTTAGAGAGCGTATAGACATCGAGGTCTTCCGAAGACGTCAGGCGATAGAATTCAAAAGAAGCCCAAAGAAACCTTGATTTTGTGAAGGATATAAATGAAACGATTGTCCTTCTCAAAAAAGAAAAGGCTTATCAGCAACAGCCGATTTAAGGCCGTACTGACTAACGGCCAGCGTCGGAGCGATGGCGTTTTAATGCTCTACATGGCAAAGAACGATCTTGAATATTCCAGATTAGGCGTCTCGGTCGGTAAATCCAGAGGCAACGCAGTCGTCCGCAACCGGCTCAAACGCCTTATGCGCGAAGCGTTTCGACAGAACCAGCATCAGATTCCTGCCGGCTTCGATTATGTGCTTATGATTTCGCCTCGATGGCCGAAGAAATCAAATGTCGAAAAGGGCCCTAAAATGCCGACATTTGAACAGATTGAGACTTCGTTTTTGGCTCTGACAAAGTCTTTGGAATAATACCGAAGATTTAGAGATTTTCGTTTGCTGATTGGCGAGTGCCGATTAAAATCGCAAATCGTAAACTTGTCCCGAACGAAGCTGAGGGATCATAAATCATAAATGAAGTTACTATGACTCCGAAAGAACGAATTAACGCGATTCTCAATGGCGATTCTTATGACCGCCCCGCCGTTACTCCTATTTTTATGGCGTGGGCATCCCATTT
>JAFGPJ010000356.1 GCA_016936275.1 Sedimentisphaerales bacterium | reverse complement strand
TTCGGCTGCCCAGGCGGCGGGGTAGCGCCTCAATTAATGTGAGTACCAGTGCCCATTCGCGCCTCACAGAATGTGAGACCTAGCAGTGTGGGACCGCAGTTGGGTACGAGTCCTCAGAAACTCCTTGTATCATGCAATCCATTCCGGATGGCAAGCCTGTAATCGAACATCTGGCGCGATTAGCTTCTTGCCCTCCATTACCTGAAGCATGCTCAGATTTGCTTATGTATCTATCAGAACTGAATGCTACCGAAGTACAGCAAAACTCATCAAAAAAAGATGATTCTCCTAGCATACAACTTTTTGCTGGAAGAAAAGAACAAATAAGTAACTTCAAAACTAGCTCGGGGTCAACGGGATTAGTCTTTGATGAACGCTTCACGCTGCATATCACACCTTCCGGACATCCTGACAGGCCAGAGCGAGTACTCAACCTTTTTTATAATATCAACAAAATGGGCATGTTGAATGATTGTCGGCTGATAATCCCACAACCGGCTGATGATATCATTTTAGCCAATCATTCGAGAAATCATTTTGAACATGTTAAGAGTGCCAGTACTAACGGAGAGCCTTATCTCGATCACCCGGATTGTCAGCTTTCCACAGAGACTTTCAACATAGCATGTCTGGCAGTAGGCAGTGTGGTGCGGGCCATAGATTCTGTCCAGTCAGGTGAGATAAGGAACGCATTTTGTATTGTCCGGCCCGGTGGGCATCACGCAAAATATAATGAAGCAGAAGTATTCTGTTTCTTTAACAACATTGCTATTGGGGCAAGATATCTCATCAAGAGATATGGATTGCAGCGTGTGATGGTACTTGATTGGGATCTGCATCATGCCAATGGAACTGAAGACGCCTTTTACCAGGATCCCAAGGTGCTCGTTTGCAGCATTCACGGGCATCCTGACAGTATCTATCCCATGTCCGGCTACGAAAACGAACGTGGTGCCGGGCCTGGCGAAGGATTCACGGTGAATGTACCTCTGCGCCCTGGATGTAGCGATTCTAATTATCGCAGAGCATTTGAAGAGCGAATCATTCCAGCAGCGAATTCATTTTGCCCACAGTTTGTTCTGATCTCTGCAGGCTTTGATGCTCATGAAATGGATCCTATGAGTTTGTTCGATGTTCAGACTTCAACGTTTTTCTGGATGACATGCAAAATGATGGAGGATGCTGATAAACACTGCGGCGGAAAGCTTGTGAGTTCACTTGAGGGTGGTTATGGAGAAGTTTCATTACCGGAAGCTGGGGCAGCCCACTTGAGGGCGCTTTTAACTGCGTAGTGGCATCAGAAAGGATTTGCGCAACGATCCGTTTTGGTGTATTCATATTCGAAGGAATATCTGTATGTATACGTATGGACCGATTTCCGTGACCCTAGTTGGCGCGACTACGCGACTGCTGAGTGGTTCATCCGTTGATCAATCGTTGGAAGCAACGAATTCTGCGGGTGCGTGATGTCGCGACCCTACGATTTGTAGAGGTTCATCCGGGACAGTTCAATAATAACTGACCGTCGGGCATCTTCGGGACAATCTCTTTAGCTTCGCGTCGTGACGCTCGGGTTACGAGAGAGTGAAAAAAATTAAACGAGCCTATTGAGTCCTGCATTGAATTTGGACACAAAAAACTCGATCTTGACCAGTTTCCCAGCGTTTTCAGCTTCCGTCGTTCCGCAATCATTGCAGGACACAATAGAAAGCTTCTCAGAATTGCCGGGTTGGCCAGGTAAGGACACCCTTTGACAAAATGGCGAACATGGATCAGACATAAAAAACTGTATTGTCGCTTATCATACAATTTAGTGCCGTTGCTGGTCATATCACTGGCAGCTTCAGAAATCAGTTCATTTCTGATAAAGGAATTGAGATCGGCAGATCGAGTTCCCAATGTATATTTGTCATTGATCTTTGAGCGCTATCGGGGCTTGCAGATCTAATGTTGCCTTCAATCACGAGAAAAAGGACAATAGTAGCCTGCACATCGGAGAGAAGCCTGGCTTCCGTTAGTTCACGCCTCGCCACGCTGAGCAATAAAAAAAGACTCAAGTTCCCATATTCGTCAAGTCAGTTGCATTATGAGGTGCGAAGTAAGTGGGCTCGATGTTATTTCCAATTGTTCCTGGAGATGGCGAAGAGCGGGGGGATCAAACCGCATCGATACCTTTCGGAACGCTAGCTGAGGCAATTCAGAAGGGACTCTACGATAAAAAAGAGCTTGAGCACGGTGAGAAGATACATCACTATCGCATCCTCGAAAGGCTTGCCATGGGCGGCATGGGTGTGATCTACGTCGCAGAACACGTCTATCTGAAGCAACAGGTGGCATTGAAGACACTAAAGGTACTGGATGATTCTGGGGAGTTGGCAGAACGGTTTTTACGAGAAGCTCAGGCACTTGCAATCCTGAATGGACCTAATGTTCTCAAAGTGCAAGACGCTTCAGTGTTTGAAAACATACCCTATGTCGTTACAGAACTGTTATGTGGTCAGACGCTTAGCCACCATCTTGAAGAGTATGGACCGCTTACAATCAACCAGGGAATGGATCTCCTTGAGCAGATTGGGGACGTACTTATTCGTTAAGAGAAGTTCGGAATTCTCCATCACGATATTAAACCACAGAACATTTGGATTCGGGATGATGGAAGCTACTGCCTAATCGATTATGGATTAGTCGGCTTCTCAAAAAAAGGACTTTCGCGCGATCTAGGTGGAGCAGTTTCTACAGAAGCTGGTTTGGTGATGGGCACACCGGTGTACATGTCTCCCGAACAGGCAATGGGCCGGGAATTCATTGACCATCGCGTGGATCTTTTTGGTCTGGGAATTACTGTCTGGGAGGCCTTGACGGGACGGCGACCACGGCAAGAATCAGACATCGAAACTATGCTGCGGCAAGCCAAAGAAGTGCCAATTCCTTCTATCAGAGAACATCGGTCGGATGTAACAAGAGAGTTTGCCAGGATCCTAGAATCATTGACTGCCATCAACGCAGAGGATCGTTATGAATCAGCTACTGTGTTCATGGAGGACCTCGAAGCATATCGATATGGACGGCGGCGTCCTTATGGCGCAACAAGAGGCTCGGTGTTTATAGCGATCCCGTATCATTCCTCATTTGATAAATTGTTTAAGTTCCTGCAAGACGTATGTTCGCTTATTTTCACCTCAAAAGGCTTCTATTGTCAACAGATTCGGATACCATACAGTTTGATCGGCTACGCACACGTCAACTGGCTGTCTACCTTGCAACCCTTTCACTGTGGTGATTCCGAAGTGTATACTGAAGGGGCGCAAACTGCATCACGAACATCGGAGTCCTCTTTCGCCCACCCCAGCAGTCACTTCTGTGGGTCGGCAAGGTATGTCACCGAGAGTTCCATCTGAAGGCTTCACGCCGTTTTGATAATCGGGTTGTACGGGGCCATCTGGATGTTTTTTCTGGTCCGCTGATACTTGCGTCAATCCCAATCTCGATCCACGTCGGCAGTCATGTCCGGTCGTCACAAACAATGGCTGGCCGCGATACGGCACGGCCCTTCCACAAGATTTTCGCTTCTTACTCGCGCCAAGATGCTCGCATTGTGGAGTGTTGCGAACGAATCATGGCAGCCCTCGGCCACGAATTGCTTCTCGATACGAAGAGTCTTAGATCGGGTGAGGTTTGGAGCGAGGGCCTTGAAGGATTAATTCGTGAGGCCGATGTCTTCCAGCTCTTCTGGTCGCACAACTCCATGTACTCGCCATTTGTCGAACAGGAATGGCGGTATGCATTGTCGCTCCAAAGGAATTATTTTGTGCGTCCTACCTACTGGGAACGCCCATTCCCAGAAGACCGGTCACGTAATCTGCCACCTCCCGAGCTGGCCCGGCTCCATTTCCATTTCTTAGGCCAGCGTGAGGAACTGGCAGAGGATCAAGGATGGGGTATGGCTGCAGCCGAAGACTTGCCGACACCAGAACCATTGGGTGAGGGTACGTCGGGACCAGTGCGTCTGAGTAAAAAATTAGCACGTGTACGGCGACCACGCGTGCACATCCATAATGAGCTGGGACCTTCCACTAAGCATGATACCAGCAAATTAGCCACTGGTTCCCCTGCTGAGGAAGCGGAAACCCCGCAACAGACCGAATTGCAGGATCTGTTAGATCAAATTATCGAGACAACCACTATCGAACAGAGAGATGTCCATGCACAAGCCATTCAAGAACACATCGAAAAAATTATTACTGAAGTTACCCGCGAGGTGACCAAATTTGATCAAACGGTAACTAAATCTATCGCTAACATGATTGCTCGTATCGACGAGCTTCTTGCCGAATAGGTAGCTGCCGTTATCCAAGAGCCTGCGTTCCGACATCTTGAGGGAACATGGCGAAGGCTAGCAGAACTTCTAGAGCATACGAAAGACGATAACCGCACACAAGTTAAGGTCATGGATTGCTCGCGAGCGGAGCTTGGTGAAGAATTCGTGAAAGAAGTAAACTTAGATGAGAACTTTTTATATCGCAGACTGCATGATGAGTTATACCGCTTGAATGGTGAGCCATTTGGATGCCTCATCGTCGACTACGAGTTCGACACGTCGGTGGCAGAAGACATTTCCTTGCTTGAACGGCTTGGCCGGATAGGCGCCGCCAACGTCTGCCCAATCCTGTCTGTTGCTCCATTGCCCTCATTTAGCGGAACTTCATTCGTTCCTTCACAAGGCGATCAGAAGGAACGGTGATAATTGGCACCCATGTTCTACGCGAGCTAATAGTCCGGCATCGTGAACCAATCGCTCACAATCAAGATCGACATACACTGCAGAAGCAGCTCCAGGAAGAGATCAACGACCTTCTTTCGGATAAGGGGGCCTTGACCACCAGCGAAGCCCCTGTTGTTATGTCAGTTCCAGTGATTCAAGTCGAAGAAACCCAAAACGAACCTGGAACCTATCAGTTGAAATTAAGGCCGCCGACTCCCCATCGGGCTTGGTATATTTCCCAAAGCCGTGGTAATAGCTCGGCGATTTTCTCGTGGCTGAAACGGAGATCGCATATGTTGTCCAGCTCTGTTTTCCCGATGTTCATGATGACGACTTTCCCACCGTTGTTCTTAGTCGCCTTGGGCATACTGGCAGCAGGATAGACCATACAAGTCGATCCAATGACAATGATCAGGTCTGCTCTGATTGCCCATACAGCGGCCATCATCAAGTCCCCTTCTGGTAAGAGATCGTGAAAATCAATGACACTCCGTTCCAAGGGGCGGCCGCAGGTAGGACAGGGATGTGTAAGCTTTTTGATCCGTTGTTCCCGATCACGTTTGGAACGCTTCAAATCGATTCCCAAAGACTCGGCCGAAAATGTCTTATCGCAGAGCCCACAGCGAACACGAGTTACATTCCCATGCAACTCCGCAAGTTTCCTAATAGGATAACCGGATTTCAGGTGAAGGTTGTCAACGTTCTGGCTAATCAAGAAATCACATTTGCCAGCCTTTTCAAAATCGACGATTGCATAATGAGCGGCATTGGATTGAGCCTGAGTTATGGTCGGACGGTTCGTGGAGCGGCGTAACTTTTTTCCTCGCCGGGTTCGAATGCCCCTGGGGCCGCGGAAATCCGGTAATCCCGATTCTGTTGAAATGCCAGCGCCTGTGAACCATATAACCGTAGTCGCCTCGTGAATCCACTCGGCAAGTCGAACCATTTTTCTTTCTGTTCCTGGGACAAACGAAGGATATTCGTCGTCACTTTCTACTGTTTTATGTTCCTCCATCCTACCCCTTCACATTGAGGAAAAAGACATAAAGCCCTCAGAAAGATAGTACCCCGGAAATCTAGACCACACAGTCTGTCAGTCCACTTAATAGAATGGGTCTAGAGATATCTGCTCTTATTTATTTATTATAACAAGTTGTAATGCTTCTAGCAATTGTGTCTCTTGATGATTATTAGGCTTTTGGGAGGGCCGAGCGTAGTGAATTTGTATCTACACAATTTACTTCACCCTCCCTTTGGGAGGGTCGTTAGCTCGCTTGCGAGATTACGGGGAGGGTTTTCTCGAGTGACTGCCTGACCCGGTTTCCTGCCGTTTGTTAAATTCGTATTTCAAGCCAAGGTGTTTAACGATTCCTCGTGCGACCGGCTCAGCATCTTGTTTAACATCGTCGTCGCTGAATCGAAAAACATCCCAACCTTTTCTCCGGATAAATGTCTCACATTCAAGATCGT
>JAFGPJ010000355.1 GCA_016936275.1 Sedimentisphaerales bacterium | reverse complement strand
GAGTTCCTTAATATTACTTACCATTACTATTATCGAACCACCTGCTTAAAAATCTTTACATAGTCGCATTATTTGTGAAATGCGGTAGTAGTAGTGTTATTTTGCCATAATTTCCTTTCAAATATGGATTTATGTCGATTTGACCTGCGACAAATTGGCTTTGTTTTTTCAAATTTAGGTATAAAACTTACCTCACTTCATGGATTTTACATTTGTCATTCCCGCGCCGGCGGGAATCCACACGCAGTACACATCACGCAGCACTCAGCACGAGCAAATTGGCTTTGTTTATTCAAACCAGTATAGAGTTAAACCGCGGATACCTATGGCACAAGTTTCGCCGATTATACGTATTAAAAGAAAAAACGGAAAATCATAAATGAAAAAGATCCTGATTACCCGATATCCTGTTACTTTTCTTACTGATTCTCTGATTTCCTGGTCATCCATCGTCTGTCTTCTATTTTATATATTCTGTATTCATTTTGTTATATACTATACGACAGAAATCGATTTAAGTCCAATGAATTCCGTAAAAATCTCCTTGAGAAATCGCTCATAATCCAGAATTATAGAATTCATGACAAAGCGAAATTTTAACAGAAGATTGCCGCGTCGGCCTTCGGCCTCCTCGCAATGACAATGGATCAGAGGGTGTCATTGCGAACGCAGTGAAGCAATCTTCTAACAATAATTGTCTCTTCTTGCTCATTTTTTTTATTCTGCATTTGCTTAGTGACGCTCCTGCAAGGGACGCCTAACGGTGCTTACGGCGGGGGCAATTATTCCCTTTGGGGACAGGTTGCCCTTTCTACCTTTTTATCTCGTTTACGACAGCATCGAATTCTTTCAGGATGTTTTCGTTTTTTTGGCCGATGATGAGATTGAAAAGGATAATTGTCATGCAATTGGCGGCGAAGCCGGGGACTATTTCGTACATTTTCTCGCCTAAGCCGATTTGCTTCCATAAGACCAGCACGACCGTTCCGGTGACCATACCGGCAAGAGCTGACTGCCAAGTTGTTTTGCGAGAAAAAAGGGCAAACAAGACCAGCGGCCCGAACGCCGCCCCGAAGCCGCCCCATGCGTAAGAGACGATGCCGAGAATCGTGTTGTCACGATCCAGCGCCATGACCAATGCGATGACAGAGATGATAATGACACATGCTCTTCCTACCCATACAATCTCTTTGTCGGAGGCCTGTCTCTTTATAGCTTTGCAGTAGAAATCCTCGGACAACGCCGAAGATGAGACCAGCAGTTGGGAATCTATCGTTGACATAATCGCCGAGAAGATAGCAGCCAGGAGGATTCCGCCGAACCACGGATTGAACAAATCGCGTATCATGTAGATGAAAACCTTCTCCTGCTCACCGCCCGTCAGGCCGTCATACATGGCGATGCCTATGAAGCCGACAATTACAGCCCCGCTCAGCGATAGAAATACCCAGATTATTGCTATGGTCATCGATTTTCCCAGCTTGTCTACGGATTTGATGCTCATGAACCGTACCAGGATGTGAGGCTGGCCGAAGTACCCCAGGCCCCAAGCCATGCTGGAGATGATCATGCATAGTGCTATCGGTAAAGTGCCGGCCTCCGGCAGCAAAGCCGATGAGATGTTCTTTAGATCCATTGCCTTGCTGACAGCGGCAATTCCGCCTGCCCGATTGTACGTTAAGACCGGCACAACGACGATTGCAAAGACCATTAACGCACCTTGCAGCAGGTCCGTCCAGCATACGGCCATAAAGCCGCCCAAAAACGTATAGGTAATGATAATGAATCCTCCGAGGGCCACGGCGACGCTGTAATTGACGCCGAACGTTGACTCAAATAATAAACCGGTCGCGACAAGTCCCGAGGATGCATATATGGCGAAAAATATCAGGATGATTATCGCCGAGACGATTCGAAGCAATCCCGTCGGATCTCCGAAGCGGGCCTCGAAAAAGCAGGGCAGTGTAATTGCGTTGGTTTTTTGTGTATAAATCCGAAGCCGTGCCGAAACCAACACCCAATTTAAGAATGTCCCGACAAACAAACCAATGGCAATCCACACCTGTCCCATTCCGCCCAGATAAATCGCGCCGGGCAGGCCCATCAGCAGCCAGCCGCTCATGTCACTGGCCTGTGCGGAAAGTGCCGTGACCCATGAGCCCATGCCCCGTCCTCCCAGCAGGTAGTCTTCGATACTGGCCGACCTGTGATAAAAGAAAAAACCGATACCAAGCAAGAAGATAAGATAAGCAATAAATGTAATTAACGTTGGATTAGACATTAAAGAATCAGTCTAACATTCTCGACGGTCTTTCACAATTTCTTTGAGAATTCATTCAACAGATTGACGATTCCCTGAATCGTTTCTTTGTTCGGCATTGGTATTCTAATATGCTGCTGTCCCGTGGTCTGGTCGATTTCGATTCTTGGAAAGGAAAGTTGTTTCGCACGCGGTGTGCCGGATTCGCCTTTACCGCCGAGCAACGTCCGGCCGAGCTTCTCAATGAACATGGCTCCGGCAGAGATGACATCATTCCATGCCTGCTGTTCTGATTCTACGCCTTCTTTTTGTCCGGTTGCGATTGGGCCTTCTTCTTCGATCTGGTCTCCATCTGTATCAGCTTTCGATTCCTGTGGCATCGAGACGGGAATGGCATGGGTGGCCTTATCAACAGAATCCATGAATCGTTTCAGCCGGGTTCCACCCAGGAAGACTTCATCCTTTCCTTTATCAAGGACACCGGAAAAAAGCGATTGTTTGAACGACAGCAGCGAGAGCATTCCGTGCTCAATGGTTCCCTGTGCGACAAAATTGACCACTCGTACGGGCTGATACTGACCAAGACGATGGATACGCCCAATACGCTGCTCGAGCACCGCTGGATTCCAGGGCAAATCCATGTTAACCACGGTTGAAGCGTTCTGGAGGTTCAGCCCGACGCCACCGGCATCGGTAGACAGAAAGACTCTGCATTTGGGATCGTTCTTGAATTGTTTTATCAGGTCCTTTCTTTTTCTACTCGCAACTCCGCCGTGAAACAAAACATAATCGCGCTTGTATGACTCAAGACGATTCACTAACAATTCATGCGTCCCCAGCCATTGGCTAAAGACCACGGCCTTTGTATCCGGACGCTCGAAGGTCTCCTCGAGCACGGAAACAAGCTCGTCTGCTTTAACTCCGAAATCGGTTTTTTTGTCGAGAAGATACGTGCTGTTGCAGCTCATCCGCATATTCTGCAGAGCGATCATCAAGCGTCTCTGGTCGGTCTCAGATAAGAAGCCGAACCGTCGCCATTTGGCGACGATACGTGCGACAATCTCGCCGTTTTCTTCGTGATGTTTCATTTGCTCTTTTGTCATGGGCACGAAATAATTCTTATCCAGCCGGTCCGGCAGCTCTTTTAAAACTTCATGCTTGGTGCGTCGAACGAGGATTGGCTCTAACGACTCGGTGATTTTTGAGAGATTATGATATCCTATTACCTTACCGACCTCATCCACGTGCTGATGCTCGGCAAGAAAACGGAACATAGGTCCTAGGCGGAAGCGATCTACAAACTCAACGATAGAATGTAATTCTTCGAGCCGGTTCTCCAAAGGCGTTCCGGTTAGGACAATAGCGTATTTGGAATCAAGCTTCTTGATGCTTTGCGCCCGTCGCGTTTTCCAGTTCTTAATTCGCTGGGCCTCATCGAGAATAATCATGTCCGGCGCCCAGTTGCGAATCAGCTCAAAGTCGCGGTGGATCACATCATAATTTGTGATTTTATAAAACGAATCGGCGGCGTATAGTGCCGCGCGTTTTGCGAGGGAACCTTCTACGACTTCGGCCGAGCGGTCGCAAAATTTTTCGATCTCCTGTTTCCATTGATGCTTTAGTGAGGTTGGTGAAACAATGAGAACACGCTCGATACCGACGAACCGGGCCAGGATCTCCACCGCTGCGATGGCCTGTATTGTCTTGCCGAGCCCCATATCGTCGGCGATAAGGCTGCGTCCCGCCCTGGCGGCGAAAAGTGCCCCTTTTCGCTGATATGGATATAACGGCACTTTTAACAGCTTCTTGAACGCAATACTTTTAATGCCGCCCTGGAAAGCTTTGTCGATCAATTTTTTCAAATTAAGCTGATCCCTGACCTCGGCGATAAACGTAATGGTGTCGTCGTAGCAGCGTACCTCATGCCCAAAAGCGCCGGCTTTACGAATAAAAACGTCGAATGTCTCATACGATTCCGGTTTTAAGAGACCATCCTCATCGAAGTAAAGCGAAGCAAGCTTAACAAGAGCCGCCGGACATTCCGTGCCGGGTTTGAAGATCACTTCTCGTTTGGCGCCGTAACGAAGATAGATTTCGGAGTATGGCGGCTGAAAACCTTCGGACAGGACCTTTTTGCCCCCTCGTTTTCGCCGGAGCTTTGCCAGTGTGTATTCGATATGCTTGCAGGTGCCGAGGGTATTGACGGCGAAGTCCGGACACGAGCAGAAATTATCTCCGAGCCCCTCTCCGCGAATTGCAACGCGATATTCCCCCTTCGTTTGCGGATTGGTAACAATGAACTCGGAGAAAAACGGCTCATCCCCGATTTTTTTAAGGCGGAAATTCTGTTTTTGGGCGAACTGCTTTCGCAAAGCAATCTGCCACTGTTCCAGCGGCATATCGGCCGGTTTGCGAAGGTGTGAAATTCTGGCGACTCGCCGGCTTTTTGGAGACTTCCTTTTGGTCTTGCGTTTATGGCGGCTTGTTGATGTCATACCAGTTTTTAAGATATTGCTTTCGGATTTGATCATGTCGGTCTCTGCTCACAATAAGAATTTTTGTTCAATTCGATATCCTTATTCTGTTATCAATCACTCGTAGGGTGGGCAAATTTCGTTTTTTGCCCACGCGGATCAGAGCAGCCTGCCATAATCCTAAACCGCGTGTGCAACAAGTTGCACACCCTACAATCCTCATTTTGATATCGCTTCTATATAACAGGCGGTATTCCAAAGGGAAAATTCTAACGGTTGTTACGAAGGCACGCAAGGCTGATCCGTATTTGATTATGATCTGTTTGGCCTTTCAGCGAATCGAAGATAGGTTTTGTTCGCTCGTCACCAACCTGTCGTGCGGCATGCACGATGCGGCCAAACGTTTGTCCATCCACCCAGGGAGATGGATCGGTAATCTTCTCGTGCTTTATGTACTCAACCAAGTATTGCGTTGTTGTTGACTGGGCACGATTAACAGACTTCGCAACTTTTTCAATGGACAGTTTCTTCTCGAACAGGTCGAAAGCGCGCTGTCTTGCTTTGCTCAGATTTGGGTGCCTTTTAGGCTCGCTTGCCTGCAAATCGGCAGAAACCATCTCAGGATGTACATGCATATCCATCTGGAGGGCATTCCTACAACAGCAGTCTTTGATGGTTTCAAGAACTGCTTGTCCGTATTGACGGCTTTTCTTTTCACCCACGCCTTTGACGTCAAGCAGGCCGGTAAGACTTGAAGGCCGTCGGCGGGCCATGTCTCGCAGAGCGGCGTCGTCAAAAACGATATAGGCGGGTACACCTTGTTTGCACGCCAGGGTGGTTCGCAGCTTTCGCAGAGCCTCGAACAGGCCACTGTCGACGCCTTCCCAGGAATCCTCGACGACTTTGGAGATTTTGGCCGGCTTTTCGGCGGGCTTTAGCAGCATGGGCGTCTCGTTTCCTTTGAGAACCTGCCATCCTTTCTCGGTGACATTCAGCACGTTGTAATCCCCAACCTTCTCGATGAAGTCCTGTCCTTCAAGCTGTTCGATCCAGTCATGCACCGTGCGCTGTGAATAATCGCTCAACAGGCCATACGTACTTAGGGCATCGTGACGATTTTCCAGGACGCGCTTGTCGTTGGAGCCGGTCAGCACCGCAGCGGTATAAGTTCCTCCGAATCGCTGCCCAAGCCGGACGATGCACGAGAGGATTTTCTGCGAGGTCTCAAGTGCATCTTTTATGCTGTCCATTTCGCCGAGACACATATCGCATGCCCCGCAGTTGTCCTTGTCAAGAGTCTGGCCGAAATATCGCAGAACAGCTTTATGCCTGCACACGCCACCGGTACAGAAACTGTACATTTTGTTGAGCTTTATCATGGCGATTTTATAAGCTTCCGGCTCCATCTCGCTCATCAGGCTTTTCCATGTTCCGTAGTCGCCGCCCGAGTAGAACAAACAGCATTCGGCTTCCAGGCCGTCTCGCCCGGCCCGGCCGGTTTCCTGCTGGTAATGCTCGATCGACTTGGGCATGCCGGTATGAACAACGTAACGCACGTTCGATTTATCGATGCCCATGCCGAATGCAATCGTCGCTACGATAGTATCGACTTTTTCGCCGACGAAGGCTTCCTGGTTTTTCTTGCGCTGCTTGTCTTCCATGCCGGCGTGATACGGCAGGACGTTGTAACTTTTGTCTCTTAGTAACTGGCACAATTCGTCAACGTCTCTTCGCCGGATACAATAAACGATGCCGGATTCACCTTTATGCCGGTCAAGCACGGCAGAAACTTGCTTGAGACTGTTTGTTCGTCGCTGGACCTTGTAAACGAGATTCGGCCTGTCGAAAGAGCCGATAAGCATTTCGGGATTCTCAAGATGAAGCTGCTCGGCGATATCGTTACGAACCTGCTCGGTCGCCGTGGCGGTATAAGCACCAATGGTGATATTGGGAAAAGCCTGCTTCAGAATGCCGAGCTGGCGATATTCGGGTCGAAAATCGTGCCCCCACATGCTTACGCAATGGGCTTCATCGACGGCGATAAAGGACAGCCCCGTTTTTTTGAGCACCTCAACGAAACCGTCCGAAACAAGCCGTTCCGGCGAAAGGTATAGAAGCTTGAGCTGTTTTTTATGAAGAGCTTCAAAAACTCTCTGCTGCTCGTGGGCCGTAAGAGAGCTGTCAATCCGTGCCGCGGAAACGCCGCATTCTATCAGGGCATCGACCTGGTCTTTCATTAAAGAAATGAGCGGCGAGACCACAACCGTCAGGCCGGGCAGGACGACCGCCGGAGCCTGATAGCAAAGCGATTTTCCGCCCCCGGTCGGCAAAACGACTATCGAGTCACGCTTGCTGCCGACACACTCCATCGCTTTTTTTTGCAAAGGCAAAAAATCGTTATACTCCCAATATTTGACAAGCGCTTTTTGAATATTTTCCATCATAAACAATAACTGTCGTGTCGCGGGCATCTTGCCCGCGATCAAAGGCGGGACGCCCTCAACATACGACATTTAACGCATTAAAACCAATAGTATATTATAAAACAAGCATGCGGTATGACAAGGATATAAATCAGTTGACTTTTCAGGGGAACGTTTTTACCTTATCACAGTGTTAAGAATCAAAGGGAATACGAAACGTTCACGCAAGAAAATATTCTGGAACAATTAAATCATAAAGCAGAAGAATTAAAGTGGAATTTTACCGTCCGCAGCATAGGTCTTTTCGGCTCATTGGTACGCAATGAGGCTGGCAGTGAAAGCGATATTGATATTATGGTTGATTTTGCCGAGCCGACATTTGACCATTATATGGATTTGGAATTTTATCTGGAAAAGTTGTTCGGAAGGGAAGTTGATCTGGTAATCGCCGATAACGTCAAGCCCCGCCTTAAACCCCTTATTGATAAGGAGGTAATTTATGCCAAGGGACTATAAGCAACAGCTTGATGATATATTACAGGCAATAGCTTTTATTCGAGAATATATCCAGGATACGGACTACGAGGCTTTTAATGCCGATAGAAAAACACAGCACGCCGTTATCAGGAACCTTGAGGTTATCGGAGAAGCTGCCCGAGTCGTTCCAGATGAAATTAAGGGAAAAACTGAAGAGATAGAACGGCATAAAATTATAGCTCTGCGCAACATTCTGATTCACGAATATTTTGGTATCAATCTAAAAATCGTCTGGGATGTTATTCACAATAAGTTAGATGCAGTGGAAAGCGCCTGCCGAAGACTGCTTTAATACTTATAGCATCTTGTTGATATCAACAAGACCAGCGAAGTCGAACCGAGCAATACCGATATGCTCACGCCGTAAAGGCTTGGATGCAAAGCAAAAATGTAAAATTCAAAAGCTGATTTAACGGTAAGTTAAAAGTTTCATGTCAGCCTTACCATACGGAACTTGAGTCGTTGCATTTTATACTTGTGCCGTTCCTTTTCACAGTCTAAATCCTTTAACTCATTGTCCGATCATTCCCTTATCTCGTCTACGACGAAGTTTTTTTAGAATACCAATTAACAGACCTAATGTTTAACACATAGACGTCAAGCACAAGGGGCTTACCATTATTAAGTTCTTTTACTTTATTTAGCAGTTTAGACCCAATCTCCTTTCCTGACTCGCGAGCAAACAGCTCATATATGTATATGTATTTATTACGATTCTCCCACGTAATAAATCCCTTGACTAATCCATCCGTCTCATAGACGTATCCTTCTGCCTTTTTAGTGACTTGTTGAAATTGAGTAAGTCTATCTCTCCAGAACTGTTCAGGATCAGGGGCAACAAAACGGTGTACTTCAATAGACCTCTCAAGCCAGATATTCTCAATCTGCTTCATTTCTTCTTTATCTTCTTTGTTTATTTTGCGACACATATTAGTTTGTTGTTAAGCATTTAATCCCTAAGATTTTCACGCCAGTTTTAAAACCACGCATTTTAACAAACGATTCTATACTTTCCCTGCAAATTATACAGGTTTTTGTATAAAGCCGCATAGATTGATTTTAGCAAACTCTCAGCGTAAAGTTGAGGACTAAATATTTTGGATTCCTGCTCCCTGCATGCGCGGTCTCGTTCTTTTCATGTGGAATCGGTTCGGATTCTTTCCAAGGCTTTCATCAGGGATGAGAGTTTAATGGTTGTTTTGTAAACGAGCACATTTTTTCCGATATGAGCATTCTGGCGCAGGGACTTTTCCGGCACGGCAATAATAATATTATGATGTCGAAACTGCTGCAAGGTATCTCGTTTGTGCGCCAGATATTCGGGCGTCCAGAAGCCGACGATTTCCAGCAGGACCTGTGTTCCATCTTCATGGCGAAAAGTAAAGTCCGGCACGAAAGTTTTTTGCTGATTATTCAGTATCTCGCCCTCGCGAATCAACCGCCAGCCGTCGCGCACCGGGCCGAATTTGGCGGCGAGCGATTCTTCCAAAATGGAATCGAACTGCACCGGTGGCGGCAAATGGCTGGTAAAGCCATCTTTGTCTGATAGATTCAATTTGGCGGGCGTATTCCACGGCGTCTTTAACAAAGCCGTTGCCTGCCAGCCTTTGAGCGAGGTTGCTCTTTCAGAGAGGTGGGATACTCTTCCGTGGCATTACAGCAGGGAACAGCTTCGGGCGCCGGAGTTCATCCGGACCGATCGCAGGCTTTTCCCGGTTCTGCTTTCCAATTATGGGTGCGGACCTGATGCTTTTACAATCAAGCATCTGGAAGAAATGCTCTGTGACAGGCCAAGGTTTTTTCTTGAGTTTGACGAGCACCGCGGGGAAGCCGGCCTTGTAACAAGGCTCGAAGCCTTTGCAGATGAGATTAACAGCCACATCGAGTTGGGTACTACCTGGTCAACGATACCAAAAGCAACCCGTGGAAGCATGCCGAGGCCTTGCGGGAAACGATTATTCATCCCGAATTTTTCTGAATATTCTCACATCTATGCGGCCGTTCTGCAGTCGGCAGGCCTCGATGCACAGGTGCTGCCAATGCCTGATGCAGAAACATTGCGTTTGGGAGAAGAACTCGGCTCCGGCCGGGAATGTCACCCGTTTTCCGTTATCCTCGGTGAATTGGCAAGGATTTCACGCTCCAAAGAATTGCAAAAGGGCGATGTTTTTGTCAGCCCTTCGACCACAACTCCGTGTTTGATTAGACAATATGGCGATGCCTATCGCATTCTCGCAGAGCGTGCTCAACTGCCGGAGATCGAGATCTGGGATGCAGCCGGACGAGAAATCGGCAATATCATCGGTATGTCCGGGCTGCTCAGGCTCTGTGAAGGCCTTAGTTCGGTC
This sequence comes from Sedimentisphaerales bacterium, assembly GCA_016936275.1. Lineage (GTDB taxonomy): Bacteria > Planctomycetota > Phycisphaerae > Sedimentisphaerales > Anaerobacaceae > JAFGPJ01. Next base: position 2,040 of record JAFGPJ010000355.1, on the reverse strand, counting down.
GATTTCTTGTACGTATTGGCCACAAGGCTCCGGGCTTATGAGCGGCAGAGTGGTACGATTGACGACATTTTCACTAGTGCTATAGCTAAAGTTTCGTGTGCCTTAGCCAACAAACTGGCTCGTCCTGCTTGGCGTCGGTAAAATCGCTGATTATATTGAGTGCGGCGTTCAGGGGGTGATAAACGCCGTTGCCGTTCACTGTATGGTGGGAGTGGCAATCGATGCCGCTTTGCCACTCTTTCGCAGCACTTATCCTGACGCACCCATCATTACACTGACATACGGAGGAACCGAAGGGCCCGCACAGCACATCCGGCTTGAGACTTTTGTCTATACTTTGCTGGAGCGATCAAAACACGGTGGTGGTACTGCTGGATTACGTAATAGCAGGTAGTACCATCTTAAAAAACCAGAAAGACAATTCTTTTCGGGTATTGTTTTTAGGGGTATCGAGGAAACGTTTGTAGTAAAGTATAAAAACAGCCCTCATAATATATTTCTTAAAAAAAGAGAATAAAATACTTGATTCGTACAAATAGTTGCCGATATAATAATAGCGTATAACTGATTGAAATGAGAATATAATGAGCCGTTTTTGCGGAATTAAGAGTTACTAAATCAACATCACGCCACATTGTTATCCATCATTTCCATCATTTTGCCGCCCTTTATAAAGAAAGGTACATAGGTAGATAAGATTGTTTATTCGCCCGATTGAAATCATCAGTAAGCAGGGCCGGATCCACAGGGAAACTCAAATAAAGAGATACTACGATGCATTCTTATAATCAGCAGCAGCAAAACAGAAAGTTGCTTTTAACCAGTGTGTGCAGACCCCTCGGACCAAAATACGGAGATGGCCAGAGCGTAGGTTACGAACTCCTCTACGGACAGGTTACCAGGGCCCAGGGGATCTTCAGCCCTCGAGCCACACATATTCATTACTCTTTGGATTATATAGCGAACAATCTGGAAATCCCCACGGTGGTGCTTCACTACCCGTCGCGCAGGGAACTGATTCGAGAGCTAAAGAAGGGATATGATTTTGTCGGAATATCTTTCATAGTAGCAACATTTCACCGCGCGAAGGAAACGGTGAGCCTGATACGCAAGTATTCTCCCGGCAGCAAGATCATTTTAGGCGGCTACGGCACGGTTCTGGACAATGATACTCTCAGGCAATATGGTGATTATATATGTCGAGAGGAAGGTGTCGGGTTCATGCGGCGTCTCCTCGGTGAGCCTGAAATCTCTATGCCGTATAAGCACCCCCTGATTGAAAGTCATCTGAAGGTCTTATCGGTTCCCATCTCAAAGACGGGCCTGATATTTGCAGGATTGGGCTGTCCCAATGGATGTGATTTCTGCTGTACTTCCCATTTCTTCAAAAGAAAGCACATCAAGCTGCTTCCCGAGGGCAGAGATATCTACAATGTGATCGAACGCTATCTCATAAGAGATTCCAGTATGGTATTCACCATTATCGACGAAGATTTTCTTCTGGACAAAAAGAGGGCGATGCAGTTTCGGGATTGTGTGCTCGCCGGAGGCAAACCGATTTCCATCTTCGTGTTCTCAAGCGTCAAAGCCCTTAGTCAGTATAACGTTCAGGAAGTTCTGGAAATGGGCATAGATGGTATCTGGATCGGCTACGAGGGAACCCGCTCGGGATACAGCAAGCAGAGCGGCAGGCCTATACGGGAACTCATCGGTGAACTACGAGAGAACGGAATTACTGTTCTAACCTCCATGATCGTCGGATTCGATTACCAGACTCCGGAAGTAATCTCTCAGGAGCTGGGCGGACTGATGGACATTAGGCCGGAGCTTGCACAGTTCCTGATATATAGCCCTCCTCCCGGAACGCCATTCTATGATAGAGTCATATCTCAGGGGCTTATGCGACGTAAATACATAGAAGATGTCGATAGGCGCTGGCATGATGGATGCGGTTTCAATTCCATTATAAAGCATCCAACTATGTCGTCTTCCGAAATCGAGGGCATGCAGCGATGGTGTTTTGAACAGGATTTTCAGCGG
>JAFGPJ010000007.1 GCA_016936275.1 Sedimentisphaerales bacterium | reverse complement strand
TCCGGCCGTTCACCAATAGCTACTATCAGTGTGTCTAAAGGTATGGTAAATTCGGTCCCTCGAATAGGAATAGGCTTGCGACGGCCGCTCGAGTCCATCTCTCCCAGCTTGTTCCTTATGCATCTGATGTCAGCAAGGTGTCCATGCTCGGAATCTATTCTTATCGGTGAGACAAAGGTCTCGACTCTTACTCCCTCGGCCTGTGCCTCTCCTATATAACGTATTTTAACGGGAGAAACCAGCGTTTCGAGCTTGATACCTTCCTCTATAGCAGCGTCAACTTCTTCGGCATAAGCAGGCATTTCGTGGGTTGTTCGGCGGTAAAGAAGAGTGACACTTTTGACTTTCTTCTGGCGAATAGCCACCCTTGCCGCATCCACGGCGGAATTGCCGCCGCCGATTATTCCTACATGCCCTTTGGCTAATTCTTTGCCCCTCAAATTAAACACTTTCAAAAACTGCATGGATGGATAAACTCCCCTAACATTTTCTCCTTCCAAGCCTAAACGCCAGCTCTTATCTGCCCCAATGGCCAGGAACACCGCCTTAAACCTATCCTTCAATAACTCGTCAATGGTGATGTCACGTCCAAGCTTGATTCCACATTTGACTGTGATATTTTCATCAAGCAGTGATTCCATCTCCCTGCTTAGGACATCACGTGGCAGACGGTAAGCAGGGATACAACTGACAAGCATTCCGCCCGGCTGCTTTTCAGACTCTATGAGTGTCACTTTATGGCCGGATAGTGAAAGATAATGGGCTGCAGCAAGTCCGGCGGGACCAGATCCAACGACTGCTACATTTGTAGGATTGATGGCATCTATCCGTTTTTTGACAGGCTGGTAAACGGCGGGATCAACACGATCGGTAATAAACCTTTTCAAAGCCCGAATTGCAATACCCTGGCCCCCGCTGGCAGCGTGAGTGCATCTGGTTTCACACTTGCGATCGCAAACACGGGCGCAAATTGACGGGAAAGGATTGGGCTCTCTAATAACTTTGTAAGCTTCTTCGTATTGACCCTTTTCGATGAGAGCTGTATAGCGCCAGGCTTCGGTACCCAGGGGGCAGGCACTCTGGCACGGTGCACCGACTAAATCTTTACACACAAAAGCGTCGCACTTTTTATCAATCACATGCCGTTCATACTCATCACGGAAGTATCGCAGGGTACTGAGCACCGGATTGGATGCAGTCTGTCCAAGACCACACATTGTTGTGTCCTTCACAACTTCAGCTAATTCTTTCAGAAGGTCCAGGTGTCCAAGCGTGCCTTTGCCTTTCGAGATACCGTCGAGAATCTCGTGCATCCTCTGCGTGCCTTTTCGACAGGTGTAACATTTGCCGCACGACTCATCTTTCAGGAAATTCATAAAATACTTGGCCACATCGACCATACAGGTGTTCTGGTCCATGACAATCATTCCTCCGGAGCCCATTATAGAGCCGGCCTCGGTCAAGCTATCATAATCTACAGATAAATCAAACTTGTCGGCAGGAATGCAACCGCCCGATGGTCCACCTGTCTGAACCGCCTTTATTTTCGCTCTACTGACAGGACCACCACCAATATTATAGACAATTTCTTTGATTGTCATGCCCATCGGGACTTCGACCAATCCGGTATTTCTGACCTTGCCGACAAGACTGAATATTTTCGTGCCGGAATTGTTTTTAGTTCCTATTCTTGCAAATTTACTCGCACCAAGTCGGAAAATCAGCGGGATGTTGGCCCAGGTTTCCACGTTATTAATGGCGGTGGGCTTGCCGTCGATACCTTTTTGTACCGGGAAAGGAGGTCTCTGACGCGGCTCCCCCATCTTACCCTCAATTGAACGTATCAGTGCCGTCTCCTCGCCACAGACAAATGCTCCGGCCCCTTTAACCATCCTGATATCGAATGAGAAATCGGTCCCGAGAATCTTCTCACCCAGAACTCCTATGTTACGTGCTTGCTGTAATGCGATTTTGAGATGCTTGACTGCTATGGGGTATTCATTACGAACGTATACTATTCCTTCGGTCGCCCCGGTTCCGTAAGCCCCTATGAGCATACCTTCAATGATACTGTGTGGATTGCCTTCGAGTACGCTGCGGTCCATATAAGCTCCGGGATCGCCTTCATCTGCATTACAGACAAGGAACTTGCCACGGTCGCCGGGCTGCTTGGCCAACAGTTCCCACTTTCGGCCCGTGGGGAATCCTCCTCCTCCGCGGCCTCGTAGTCCGGAGCTTATGACCTGCTGCACCACCCACTGAGAATCTTTCATCGATAATACTTTTTCCAGAGCACAATATCCATCTTGTGCTATGTAGTCATATATACGTATCGGATCTATCTTTGGGTTTGCACTAAGGATACTGCGTTTTTGATTCTTAAAGAATGGTATATCATCCCGACGCAGATACTTCTGACCGGTATCGGGGTCTTCGTAAAGCAGGCTATGAACATATTCACCCGAAAGGAGAGCATCAATAATTCTCGGTATGTCATCAAGTTTGACCTGGGTATAGAATGCCTGTTGTGGCTCAGTGAAAATAAAAGGTCCCATTTCACAAAAACCATGACACCCTGTTATTCGAAGTGCAACCTTGCCAACCAGATTTTTTTCAATAATGTATTTTTTCACGACTCGAATGATTTCATTTGAGCCGCTGGCCTGACAGGCAGTCCCGGCACAGACGACTATACAAGGTTTATCTATATCGATAGCGCTGAAAAGAACGCTACGTAGGTCTTTCAGTTCATCTACAGAAGACAGTCTCAGCATTCTATTACCTCACACATATCATTGAGTCAAAAAATTTTCCCCTTCGATCTCGTCATACCACATCTAAAGAATGATTTCTACAGCCGCGGCGCGAACAAATCTTTACTATGCCACCACCATTAACCAGCATTGGCACCATAGGTGCCCCGCATATTGCACAATCGGATGTGCTTTGTATTTCAACGCCACATTGAGGACAATAGAATTTCACTACAGTTTCTTTTGGGACCTCAAGTTCTGTTGAAGCTTCATTGCTACCATATAGACAGGACAGCCTGAGACAGCCGGCCTCATGGTTATGGGAAATGTTAACTTTTATTGACGGGTAACCGTCAATAGCAAAAGTTTCGTCCATCAGGCTGCGATTGCAATGAGGACAATTTACCTTGACGGGGAAAATGCTTTCGTTCTTGTCTAATTCGGCCTTGCTGAATCCTGACTGTGCTTCATCCAATAGCTGGCTAATCCTGGATTTTCTGACTTTTGAAAAATAGTGTCCGTCGATGACGACTACCGGTCCAAGAGCACAGGCGCCGAGGCAATTTACCGTTTCAAATGTAAATTCCTTATCCGGCGTTGTTTCTCCCGCTCGGATTCCAAGTTGCGCCTCCAGCTCACTGACGATTCTTTGTGCACCTCTGACATGACAGGCCGTCCCGAGACACGCGCATATAAGATGCCTTCCTCTGGGCTTGAGACTAAAAGAGCGATAGAATGTGGCAACACTATATACATCAACCAGAGAACAATGGGTTCTGTCACTGACTATTCTGAGTGACTTTTCAGGAAGATATCCATATTTAGCCTGGATTTCCTCAAGGATTGTAATAAGGCCGCCTCTATCCTCGTTGTGCTTTTCAACGATGCTTAAGATGTCCTTAGTATCAATCTCCTGCTCTATAGTGACATCGTTCTCCTCTGAAAGAACAGCTTTTCGTCTCATTTTACCGGTACTCCTGACAATGCCAGATTCCTCCCTCGGGTTTTTGAAAAATACAGTTTTGCCGGTTCTCACAATCGCAGCACAGTCCCACGAATTGTGTTGTTCCTTTAATCTCCACAATATCAGGAATCATTGATCGCTGCTTTTCACCGCCGACAGTCTGCATATGTGGTGTCACTTCTATTTCAAATTCTTCACAATAAAACGATGGCCTTTCTGGGTCCTTTGGAAAAGTGCAGGTAGAGGCATGTTTGCATGAAGAACACAAAGTGGGATATCTGTTATTATCTATCATGATATATTCCTTACTTTGCTAGTTGGTTATATGGCAGTCTGAGCAGGTGCAAAAAACATACCACTTTAAAAATAAATGCAAATATAGGTCTTTAAATTATCTTGACCATATAGTTCGAACTAAAACTGAGGAGCTAAAGGTAGAACATTAAAGGACTTAACAGAAGGTTATTTTGTCTGGGCGACGCCCGTGAATTTTCAGATATCGTTTGAAGTTAAAGAAAGGAACCGGGACATTCTGAACCAGTGGGGAGAATTTCCCCTGAGCCCGCGTGTCAATAACTGTATTCTTCTATTGTTTTAATTTCTGTCTCAAGGTTTTTCGATCGATACCAAGAATCTCCGCCGCGCGAGTCTTGTTACCATCCACACTCTCAAGAACATTATTAATATATTCGGTCTCAACTTCTGTGAGGGTTCGTGTTAATCCTGTTTTCCGCAAGGCGGTGAAACGCATCAGGCAGGGCAAATCAGGAACCTCGATGAGATCGCCGTCAGTCATAACCACCAGGCGCTGGATGACATTCTCCAGTTCTCTGACATTGCCGGGCCAATCATAACACAAGAGACTCTGCTGCGCTTGATCGGAAAAGCGGGGTGCTGGCTTACCCACTTCTTCTGCAAACTTGAGAGCAAAATGACAGGCCAGTAAGAGTATATCATCATCCCTTTCTCTCAAAGGCGGCATCGATATCGTAATGACATTGAGGCGATAAAATAGGTCTTCACGGAAAAATTTCTTTTTGACCAAGTCATTTAACTCTTTGTTCGTTGCAGCCAGAATCCGAGCGTCCACCTTTCGCGTTCGGCTCGATCCGACCATGCAGATTTCTTTATCTTGCAGAACACGCAACAGTTTTACCTGCATGGCCAGGCTCATATCGCTGACTTCGTCAAGAAAGATTGTGCCGCCGTCGGCGGCATGAAAGAAACCTGCCCGGGATTCGGTGGCTCCGGTGAAGGCTCCTTTGACGTGCCCAAACAATTCGCTTTCGAGCAGGGACTCCGGAATGCCCCCGCAGTTGACCGGTACAAAGGGTGCCGAAGACCGGGAACTGCCGTAGTGAATGGCCCTTGCGGTGAGCTCTTTGCCGGTGCCACTTTCCCCGGTGATAAGTACCGTGGCCGAGGTGGATGTTGCTTTAGCTATCTCGGCAAAAACCTTCTGCATTACTTTTGAGCAACCGATAAAGCCTTTGTGCACGGGGATTACCTGATCCGAGGCAATGTGTACCGACCTGCGAATCTTGAGTTTTTCGAGCACACGCCGAACTGCGGCGAGCAGTTCATCATCGGTGAAAGGTTTCGCAAGAAATTCTTCAGCACCTGTCTTAATCGCGTTGACAGCTCCTTCTATAGAGGGGTAACCGGTAATCATCATAACTTCGGTATTTTTGAAGTTTTCCCGAACATGCCGGACAAGATCAAG
>JAFGPJ010000354.1 GCA_016936275.1 Sedimentisphaerales bacterium | reverse complement strand
TTTTCAACGTATTAAGGTTCAATTGGCTTTACCTTAAAAATGCAAAAGTTTAGATATAAGTTTCCTAAAGCCGTTGTTTGACGAGAATGGTAAAATTGCCCGCAAAGCGCGAATCACCGTGCTGCATAACGGCGTCGTCGTGCACAATAATCTGGATATTGAGGGCACAACCTTTCATGGGAGAAAAGCTGCATATTCTCCGCATGAGAGCGGTTATATCCATTTGCAGGACCACGGCAACCCAATCCGTTTTCGAAATATCTGGATACGTGAGCTGCCTGAAGAGCCGTATCTGATTGAGTGAAGTGGACAATCAAAGATTGACAGGTAACATGGTGGCATCACTGAGAGTTGCGGCAATGAGTTTGGTTCTTTGTCTGGTCTTGTTGTGCTCGAATTCCATCGTCCAGGCGGTTGATAGCTGGCCTATGCTGGCTCACGACCCGGGCCGCAGCGGCGCAACCTCGACTGAAATCAGGCCGCCTTTCCAACGTAAGTGGTATCGATTATTTCCCGATGAGGGCTTGATGGCCGGCACTCAGCCCATTATTGAAGACGGTAAAGTCTTTATCGGGACTATGAGGGGGACTTTACACGCGATGAATGACACAACCGGCGAGGATATCTGGGCGTTTAAAACGCCTGGCGCGATTCTCCATACATGTGCCGTAGCCGGAAATAAGGTTTTTTTCGGTAACGCGGAGGGGAAAGTGTACGCTGTCGATATCGATGACGGCAAACTTGCCTGGTCGGTTCTAACCGGAGCGGCTATTTGGAATTCGCCGGTAGTTTATCAGGGCGTAGTTTTAATTGGTAGTCGCGACGGCAAGGTTTATGCTATCGATGCCGAAAGCGGCAGGATCAAATGGGCAACACAAACCAGCGGGCCGCTGCTCTCAAGTCCTGCTGTCGATGTCAAAGCAGCAAGGGTTTACATCGGCTGCGAGGATATGTGCGTCTATGCGTTTGACCTTGTCAGCGGAAGACAATTGTGGCGAAGCAATAAATTGCCGGGAGTTAGTTTCCGTGGTTATTATCCCGTTGTTGCGCCTGATGGTTCGATTATGGTTACAGTGACACCTGCTCTATCACTCGATTCTTTCAATCCTATTCTTCACGATATGGTCAAAGAGATTTTTGGAGACTTTGCGAGCTGGCGGCATACGAAGGAGGAAAATGCAAAGCTAAGGCAGCAAAACTTCGAACGTATGAAGCAGCCGGGAACCTACGAGGCTCAATTGGATTATATTCGTAAACGACTGACCGACCAGCCGGCCTACCAGACTTTTTTTGTGCTTGATGGCGGCACGGGTAAGCAGAAATTTGTTGCCCCGATTGTATATGCGGAGAGCATGAACGGAACCGGTGCCCCGCCTGTTGTCACGGCAGACGGCAAAGTTATCGTCAAATTCCGGGCACTGCTGCGCAGCCGTTACGAGCATTATTCGCCGTTCCTGAATGTCGGATACCTCGATACCTCAACCGGTCACATTACACCGATCATGGATCAAACGCGTACCTACGGCTGGCACGACAGCCTGCTGCTTGTTCATGATGAGCAATGCCAGCTTGTTGTGGCCGGGCGCGTGCTGATTAATACGCATCAGGATAATGTAAATGCAATGGATCTGGACACATTAAAAGGATATACCGAGCCGTTTTGCCGGAATATCCACGAGCCGAAACCGCGTGAGGCGGCAGGAATTTGGGCGATGCTTCTTCGGGGGCAGACTCTCCCGGTAGGTAAGGAATGGCTCCAGCGCGGTACGGCTGTTTATGGCGGCGGCTCGGTTATTGATATGCCCGTTTCCGTGGCTGGGGACAGCTTCTATTACATCCCGACCCATGAAATTAATGCCGGTGCTGCCGTGATTGCATATAGGATGAAAACTGGGGGCAATGCAAGCAAGGTCTCCGAAGTGCCGGCCGCTGACTTTACCGATGATGAATGGAAAAAAATTCAACAGCTACCGTGGGACTGGGATACTGGTGAAACGCCCAGATTGAACAATCTTCGAAAGAGTCTTCCAGGCAAAGTTCCGGGCACGCGCCAGCAGCCGCTGACTGAATCCGTTGCTGAAGCGGTTGGGCGGATTGCGGATGATGAGCTTGACCGGTTTATCTGGGAGACGCCCACTGTGGAATTTGTAGATACAAATGATTTTTCTGCGCTCAGGACAGAGCTTTCCCGTTCTGTCAAAGAACTGATCTCCAAAGATTGGCAACCTTTTGTTTTTCCGCCGGGCAAGCATCCACGAGTAGCTTATCGGTTCTTTATCGAGCCGACAGAGATCCTTTTGACGCTTGCTCAGGCATACGAATATCTCGATAGTACACTCCAGCAGGAAGTCAGGCAATATGTTGAGAGAATGAGACGCCCCGGCGGAGCATTAAATGGGCCGACGGGACAGCGTACGTTTGAACCGGATAAAGGGGAGATTCGCTCTTTATACGATATATCAGTCGAGAAACTGTTTCGAGTAAATGATGATATAATCCGGCAGCCGATTACCCGGCTGTATCCTCTGTGGCTTTGGGCACACATGACCGGGGACTGGAGCGGAATCGAGAACAACTGGGAGCGTTTGAAGGAGCTTGTCGCAGGACAGCTGAATAAAATGGAGGAGGATTGCCACAATGGCTATTTGGCAGGACTAATTGCTTATTGTCGAATAGCCCGGTGGATGAATGATGATGCCGTGGTTGAAAAGGCGCTGGCTATGACGCGGGCGGCAATACGAGAACGTCTGGTTTTCGAGCTTGCCCATACGCGCGGCGGACTTATCACACAAGTGCCTGTTTCACGCTCGATTTTCTCACGATGGAGAAACCTGACACCCGAGATAGGCCGCTTTTGTTCCATTTATGCGGGCCAGATTCATAAGGACCTGATGGATGTTTACGTTGATTACCATCGGCCGACTTGGTATCTGGCGTGGGGTGTTGAGACAATGTGGCGCAATGAATGTCCGTTTGCGTTTCCAACGATGCCCGCTGAAGTTTTTGCTGCGAAGGCTCTAATTCTTCACGAATCGGCAGAAAAACTCACAAGCTACCTTGATATTCCCTGGTGTAAAGCCGACCTGTTTTACATTCAGAAACTTGTCTTATGTATCGAGGCCTACGGCAACGTTACATGGCAGAATTAATGCATTTCACAATAGCACGATTATAACCCATATCGATCCTGTATATTATATTAACTAAATATATTCATAGAATAAAGAATATCATGTCTGAAAGCTTAATATAAGAAATATTACGACGATATTATCAAAAACTCTGTGTTTCATTCAAGACTTTTAGCATTAACGTCCGATATAAAAACATCATTAGTGGTTTTTGTTTGGATTTGCCTATGAAAATCGGATTGAGAAGAGATGTTCATGCTCAAAAATTTCCTGGCGGTAATTATATTGTAATGATGCTGGCGACAGTAACATTTGCAATTCAGATGCTCGGTGATCCCGGGCAGCAGTATTTAAATGGTTTTGTTTTAAAGCATTCAACCTTCTCTTCGATGTTTGGCTACATGTGGCTTCATATGAGCATGGTTCACATCGTAGGAAATCTCATAACGCTATGGATTTTCGGCCGAATGGTAAGTCTCAAAATAAGTGATGCAAGCTATGTTCTTTCATTTATTTTATTAGGAATTGGTGCGGCTTCTGTACATCTTTATTACGATGGGCGCCCAACAATCGGTGCAAGTGGTGCTATTATGGGTGTTCTTGGGATGTATGTTGTTCTTTGCTTCAGACAATTTGGTGTTTTAGGTCCCTGGTTAATTTTGATATGGTTTTTATTGAATTTAGCAGCCGGTATTATAGGGAGTTATCCCACAACATACATGGCGCATGCGGGTGGATTTTTAACCGGCATGTTTCTGGCTACCCTGCTTGTGATATTCAAAGTAGCCGAATGTGACGACACAGGCCTATCGCTATTGAGAATTATAAGACCTTCTTTGCATAAAGCCAGTTTACACGAAAGTTCGACTTAATCAGGAGAGACGGCAACAATAATGAAGGGACGGCCTGAGATAACCTACAGTGTCACTTCAAAGTTAGTTCAGTAAAAACAGGCAAGCGAGCTCAATACGGCAAAGAATCCATATTAGGCTAAAGATTGCCCCAATTTCAAATTCTGCCGCAAAGTTTTAACAAGACACCTATTATTTTAATGCCTCAAATTATATCTTAGCAAAGCTTTCCAAGAGACCATTATCCTGTTATGAAATCATTTTCAAATGTTTTCGAAACAAAGATTTCTTTTCCTTGGTGATAAAGTTGAATAGAAACATAATTCCATGAATCCCATACTATTTATTGCTTATATTTGCTAAAAATTTTGCTTGATTTTTTCCCTCTTTGCTTGTATAATAGGGGACAATAAATATAAGCGGGAGAATACTGCCTTCAGCCGCGTAAAGGAGTGTAGCTAAAGGTTGGATTGCACTGTATATAGATACGTTTTCAAAGGAGGCGGAGATGACGGGATTAAGGAAATCGGACGCTTTTGTGAATTTGCTGTTTTTTGTAAATGAGGTGAGCAGAATAAACGCAACTGGTCATATTAATGATTTTTTTGTTGTAATGTGTAAGTTTTTCTGTTTTCATAAGCACATATTCTCCGCATTGCATGGAAGCGAGTTATGCGGTTAGTTGTTTTTTGGGCTGTTTACTACAGAGTATTGTTATAGTTGATTACCGCACAAATCAAGTGATTGTTATCAGAGGAAATTTGAATGATTTCATCGAGTGACATATCCCAAATGTCTGAAAAGAATGCCAACATTCGTTTTGGTGAGCTACTCTTATCCAAAGGGCTTTTGAACCGAAGAGAGCTTACTGAGGCGTTAAATGAGCAGCGTAGTTGCGGCGGGCGTATCGGAGAGATACTGGTAAAGCTCAAAATAGTCAGTGACGAGGATGTAAGTTGCGCTTTGGCCGAGCATCTCGCGACCGAGCGGGTTCATTTGGATGGCAAGGATATTGATATGAACGTAGCTCGTTTGGTGCCGGAAGCCCTGGCCAAGCGATTCAATCTTGTTGCTATCGATGAAAAGGACGGCAAGGTTTTAGTGGCTATGGCCGACCCGCTAGATATTGTCGCTACTGATACTATAACCATGAAAACCGGCCGGGAGATTCAGCCGGTCCTTAGCTCTCTTCGAGAAATTCGCCAGACGATAGAAAAAGTTTATCATGGCTCGGATATCGACGAGCAGCGGCTTCGCGACATTGTTGAGCACGCGATCAACACCGAGGCCGATGAAGAGGTGGTGCAGGATACGTTGATAGAGAACGCATTAAATGCTTTAGAGGCGGATATCAGTGTAGAGGAAGCCGCGACCAGGGCGCCGGTAATCCGGTTTGTTGACCTGCTGCTCAGGCAGGCTGTCAAGAGCAGGGCAAGTGACATTCACGTTGAGCCGCAGGAGCACTCGATGACTATTCGTATGAGGATCGACGGCGTGCTTCAGGACATGGTTCCTCCGCCTCGAAAAATGCAGGCGGCGATAGCTACCAGAATCAAGATTCTGTCGAGAATGGATATTGCCGAGCGCAGGCTGCCCCAGGACGGCAGGTTCAAAATAAAGGCGCCGGGCAGGGACATCGACGTTCGTGTATCTGTAATTCCAACGATATACGGCGAAAAAGTCGTAATGCGAATTCTGGACTCAGCGGCGGTAAACCACAATCTCGATCAACTGGGATTCGATCCGGAGCTTCTGGAAGAGTTCAAGGTAATGCTGTCTCAGCCGCACGGCATTATCATTGTCACCGGGCCGACCGGCAGCGGCAAGAGCACTACTTTATACTCGGCGTTAAATTACCTTAAAAACCCTCGAAAGAATATTACAACGGTCGAGGACCCGGTCGAATACCGCCTCGGAGGCATCAACCAGATTCAGGTAAAGCCGGAAATCGGACTGGATTTTGCCGAGTCGCTGCGGGCGATTCTCCGACAGGACCCGGACATTATATTTATTGGTGAAATTCGAGACAAAGAAACTATTGACATAGCGATAAAGGCTTCGCTGACGGGGCATTTGGTTTTGAGCACGTTCCACACGAACGATGCTCCGAGTGCCATCAGCAGAATGGTCTATATGGGAGTCGAGCCGTACCTGCTGGCTTCCACCGTCAATTTAATCGTTGCTCAGCGGCTCGTAAGGAGGATTTGCGACCGCTGCAAAGAGCCGGTGGAGATTAACGAGCAGGTCCTGAGGCGATTGAATATCGATTCGGACAGGGCAAGGGATGCCGTTTTCTATCACGGCAGGGGATGCTCAGCCTGCAACGGAACAGGATACCTGGGACGATTGCCTATATTCGAATTCCTGGTGACGGATTCGGAGATTCGTGACAAGATATCGGCCGGCACAAGCGAAGCTCAAATAAGGGAAATGTCGCGCCAGAGAGGCTATAAGGGGCTTCTCGGTAGCGGCGTTGACAGGATGCTGGGTGGCATCACTACCGCGGAGGAGGTTCTGGGCGCCACATTTACACAAAAGGTTCGGCGAGACCGATAAAAAATGAGTTGCTACGCCGGAATCGGCGGGTATATTATAGAGCAAAGGATTAGGACATAGTTTTAAGAAGGTTGAATGGATGATTACGTTTAGGTATGTCGCTCTGGATTATACCGGCGAGATGAAGGAAGGACTGACCAATGCAGCGTCTGAAACAGACGTCCTCGGCTGGCTTCGCGAACAGGGATGCACACCCGTTTCGATCGACGTGGTATCGTCCGGCGTAAAAACCGGCTGGCGGCTGCCTCTGTTCCAGAGAGTAAGGTCTTCCGAATTAGCGGCGGTTTTCTGGCAGTTGACGACGATGGTCGAAGGCGGAATCACTATCGCAGAAGGTTTGGAAGCCATCTCCGAAGACATAGAAAATGCCAGGCTCGAAAAAATCCTGCGCCGGATACTGGCGAGGATCGAAAGGGGCGGGGCGTTCTCGGAGGGCATGGCGGAATTTCCCAAGGTCTTCAATAAGCTTACCCATTCGCTGGTAATGGCCGGCGAGACCGGCGGTAATATCGGCGAGGCGTTTCAGCGCGTGGCTGAATTTTTCACTAACCGTGACAAGCTGGCAAGGAAGGTCAGAAAAGCAACGGCCTATCCCGCGTTCGTGGTCGGATTTATAGTCGTTGTTGTCACAGTTATTATGACGTTAGTCATTCCGCGATTTCGTGATATATTCGCCGAGATAGGAGCGGGAGAGCTTCCAGCTTTTACCCGGAGCTTCATGGCGAGCTATGATTTTCTGGTCCACAACAGCTTGTATATAATAGGTACGATTTTGCTTGTAATTATTGCGACGGTTCTTTCTTATAGAAGAATCCCGACCGCTCATTATTTGTTCTCGGCCTTTTTCCTGCGTCTGCCTTTGTTCGGCAAGCTGTTCAGGCAGGCCTTTATAGCATCGTTTTGCAGGACGATGTCCAATCTTCTAAGAGGCGGCGTCCCGGTGCTGGAGGTGTTCGATATTCTCTGCGATATGACCCCGAACGATGTTATGAGATCGGCGCTCGAACGGACCAGGTCGGACGTTGTCAGCGGCGCCAGCATCAATTTGAGTATGGCGGGAACGGGCTTTTTCCCGAATATGGTCATTAAAATGGTAAGAGCGGGGGAAGAAAGCGGCTCGCTCTGGAAGCTGCTCGACAGGACTTCCGAATATTACGAAGACAAGGTTGACGCCACGATAACCATGATAACGTCCCTGCTCGAGCCTATATTGATAATGTCCGTCGGCGTTATAGTGCTGGCCATTGTAATGGCGCTTTATCTGCCTATTTTCTCATTGTCGGATATCGCGCTTTAGAAAAATGAAGACAAAAAATACGTTCCGGCTGAAAGTGAATTCAGCGGAGAAGAAGTTTGTTGTTAAATAATGTATGTGTAGGAGAAATGAGTATGAACAGAAGGAAAGGTTTCACATTAGTTGAGCTGATGGTTGTGGTAGTGATAGTGGCGCTGCTGGCTGCGCTTCTGATTCCAATGCTGACGGCCCGGGTCGAAGCTGCCAAGTGGGCCGAGGGCAAGGCCGCCGCCGGGACGATTGCAACTGCGCTGCGAGCCTATGTAGTTGAGAAGTATGAGCTTGAGCCTGTACCAAGCACGGGGATAGTTATAAACGATATTGATGAGTTCATGAATCGAGCTGATCTAACTGGAAAATACTTTGACTATTCCAACTACTCAATAGCAGATGTTGTATACGACCCAGGTGTCTCAACAACCGGCGGTTACGTGGTTGAGTACACCATTAGGGTTACCGCACCTGATACTACATGGGAGAAGCAGAATTACTACTTGACGCATGAGGGTATTTGGTCAGAAACTGCTCCTGGCGGTGGTGGCGGTTAATTAATTTATTTGTGGAGAGTGAGAACTTGCTCTCTCTTTCTATTCAACTGTGCCGGAGCTTGACCAGAATTGTATGTATAATTTTGGGTTATATGTATAATTTTGGGTTAATAGATGAGAGAATAGTCGGGTTAGTTTTATGGTGCGATGTACCTTATCTCCGGAGTTTTGGAAGTCAGGAGATGCCTTAAAAAATGATATGGAAGCCAAATAGGTGCATGACGTTAGTCAGGGTGATGCATGAAAGAGAAAACGGAGTTTTTTGTAGTGCGGTCAGTTGTTTTGATGTGTCTGCAACGTTTACCGCGGGGCAGGAGGTGCGCTGATATGTCGGACAGCCGCAGCCGTCGAAAAAAAGGCGTGACCATAGTAGAAGTCATAATCTCGGTGTTAATCCTCGTGATTGTGATACTTGGAAGCGCTTTTCTTTATGCTTACGGCACGGGTTTTATCGGCGTGGGCAAGCGTTATCGCCAAGCCAACCAGTTGGCCGCACAGAAGCTGGAACAATTAAGAGCGGACAACCATTTTAACAGGCCCATGCCCTTAGGTACGACCAGCGAGCCTCCCATTACTTTGGGATATGTTGACTATACTCGAACTACCGAGATCACAGAAGCAATCGATCCAACCGACCAGAACCTTGGCTCGTGCAAAAAGGTCAAAGTGACGGTTTCCTGGACGCAGGGGGGAAGGGATCGAGAAGTGAGCTTGGTCAGCTTGTACGTGGACAGGGGAGGCGGTCCATGAAAGCACGAAGGAGCAAAGGATTTACGCTGGTCGAAATTCTTATCGCGGTTTTAGCGTCGGCGATAGTGATTCTTGCCGCCGCTACGTGCCTGGTTATCGGCCATAGAATATTGGGTAAGGCCTGGAGGATGACGATCCTTCAGAGGGACGCCGCCCTTGTAATGGATATGCTGGTCCGGCCGGTTAAGGAGTGTACCAGCACGGAAATCCATGAAGGCGGCAGAACCATAATTGTGTCCGACAGATTTGGAAGCTGGCAAAGCTTCTCTTTTAGGCCCGAAGAGAACGAGATCTATCGCCAGTTTGAGGAACAGGAGCCGTATCCTATGCTCCAATCACTACCACGCTTAGATACAACAGGACCTTGCCGTGTGGAAAATCTCATTTTCAACGTACAGGAAAATCGCCTGGAAATATACATGGAGCTGAAAAAGGATGATCTTATAACGCATCTTGCCTCGACGGTAACGATGCGGAATTACGGATTGTAAGGGAGTATTATGATGAAAATAAGTAAACCGAAATCAAAGCGTGGCTCGGCAATGGTGATAGTGATTACGGTCAGTCTTGTCCTGGCCATATTGGGCTTTTCTCTTCTTAAGCTGGCCGGGTTCGAGGTGTCTCTGGGCCACAGGGACATCAGGAAAATGAAGGCTTTTTACTTTGCCGAATCGGGATTGGCGCGATATATCACGAACGCATACAATGGGAATTTCAACGATATTCCGGACACCCCTTTCGAAGAAGGCAGCTACTACGTTGAAGTTTATCCCAATCCGGCCGAGCCAAATTTCGTTATTGCAACCGGAAGAGCGGGACGTGAATACAAGAGTATAAAGGTGGGCCTGGCCTTCCTTGCGTATCCTTACGAACATGCAATATTTGGGGCCAGCAGTCCTCAGGGAGGGGGTGTTCCCGGAGTAGAAAACTGGACGCTTGATTTGCGAGGGGAAGGCATTCCAGAACGTGTTTATATTCCAGGTGCTACCGGACAAATTTGGAGAGGCGGAAGAGACCAGGTGTACGGGGACGTCTATGCTCGCGGTAATGTCGCTATGTATGAAGAAAGCAGTGTTTATCCCAAGTACTCGGAAAATTACGATATTTTCGGTGACGTAGAAGCTACTGGTTTGGTTGACTATAGTCAGAATGTTTATGGTCGGGATTCTATTTCCGGAGCGGCCGAGGGCGGCGTTGATCCGCTTTTAGTGCCGGATTTAGTTGCTATGAACTATGCGAATAATAATTCACATGATGTAAGCGGGCTATTTGGTACCCAAAGCACGGGACGCCTTGTGGGCCATGAGTTATACAATCAGGTAGTTAAGAATCCGTCCGACAGGTGGCAGGAAGTTTCTTCGACCGCCGGCGACGATTACTTTTTTGAGCCGGCGAGAATCACAAGTCCGGGAAGCTGGAACACCGCAAGCACACCTCTACGCCTTAGCGACGGCGCGGTTTACTACGTCGATGGAGATGTGTGGATTCATAACCCGACTTCCTATGGATTCCGGATCGATGGCAAAGTAACAATTGTAGCGACCGGGGACATCCACATCAGTGACAATCTCGGATATGCGAATCCCCAAAGCGCGTTGGGACTCATAGCTCTTGGCAAATACGACAGCGGCGGTAATCTTATAAGCGGGGGAAACATTTATTTCGGCGACCCTCGTTACGGAACCACATATACCGTCGATGCGTTGATGTTCGCCGCGAACGATTTTTTATACTGCACGGATTCTATTACAGGACGACCTGGAGAGCCGGAAACCGGTTTTAAGGTCTATGGCAATTTTGCCGGCATGAATCATGTCTCGGTCAACCGGGATTGGTACACTCCCGACGGAAGCAGGTACGCGAGACCTGCATACTACGATCACGAAACCAGCACATGGATTGACCTGGAGAATAGAACTCCACTGACACAGACCGAATTAGACAATCTCAGGCACTATCAGATGATAATTAACTATGATGAGCGTATCCGTGACCCGGAGTTCCAGTTGCCTGGCTTGCCGAGAGGCCCGGGAACTATTTTATCCGGCATAAGATACTGGGAAGAAACACTGCCAATAATAGCACCATAACGTGATATAGGCGGTACAGGGATTGGATGTCATAGCGACCGCGGGCAGGTTTCGATTGTTTCTGTCGTATTTCCGCAAAAAGCACGAAGTGAGATACGGGCTTTGTAAATAATCGCAACTACCGCGACAAAACGGCATATCATATACGTTTTTTAGGCTTAATTGGCTGTTTAGATCAGGTTTTTTATGGACAAGGCTTTTTTCGGTAGACACCTCTGCGCACCGTAAGTAAAATATCACGATGGTTTGGGTGGGCAATAAAAGATTGAAACCGGCAAAAGAAATTAGAGTCAGATGTTCGGATTAAGACGCAAAGAAATCATGGGGGTAGATATCGGCTCATCCGCCGTTAAGATCGTCCAGTTGCGCGAGGCGAGCGATCACTGGCTTGTAACCGCCGCGGGGGCTGTCGATATTTCGGACAAAGGCCTGGACAATCCCGGCCGGAAAGAGACAAACATCGCCAGGGCTGTCCACAACTGTATGCGCCTGAGCGGGATCAAAACCAGGCTGGCCGTTTGCGGGGTAGGCGGCGCGGAAGTCGTCGTCCGGGATTTCGAGTTTCCGGTCATTCCTGATGAGCAGATAGAACGAGCAATTTTTCTGGAAGCCAAGCAGGTTTGCCCGTTCAATACGGACCAGATCGCCGTTGACTATCGATTGATAGCCAATGGTCAGGGCAGGACCAGAGGGTACTTAGTTGTGGCTACCGATCATGTGGTCAGGAGCATGGTCCGGCTTGTTAACAGGGCGCACCTCGATTGTGTTATGATGGACGTTGACGGGTTGGCGCTTATAAATTGTTTCAATGAGCTTGAGAATCCCGGCACGAACCACGGCACTGCGATTTTGAATATCGGCAGTAATAATACGACGTTTGCAGTTGAGGGGGACGGCGGCTGGCCTTTCGTCCGGAATCTGAGTTACGCCGGCGATAATATAATAGAGGGGATTGCCGCCGAAAATGAGATGACGCCGGATGCTGTTAAGGCAATATTTGCCGGAGTCTCGAAAGAAATCCCGGCAAATATTCAGGACAGCTTCAAGAGGGCATGTGACAGGCTGATTAACGAGATCAATAAGACGGTGCGCTATTATGCCGCACAGGAGCGGTCAGGCGATATTCGTAAGATAATGGTCTGCGGCGGCTTCGCCCTGTTCGGGGAGCTTGTTAAAATCCTCGACGGCAGCCTGCCGATGGACGTCAAATTGTGGAATCCTTTCGATAAAATGCGCTGCCAGGTGCGGCGAAATCATCGCGGCGTCCTGGTAAAAAATATTGTTCGTAAGAGTGGCCCTGCAATGGCGGTGGCCGCCGGTCTTGCCATGAGGGCAATATAACATGCACACGATTGATTTGCTAAGAGGACAGGGTGTCCCTGCAAAAACCACGCTCGGCAGCGCTGCTATGGTTATTGTGATGGCTGCGGTTCCGATTCTTGCCGCGGCGGGGATGGTGGACCGGTATCTCCAGAATAAAACCGATATAGAGATAAAGCAGCAGCAAATTGCCGTTGAACAGGCGACGATTGAAAAATTTGCGGACGCCATGAAGTTCAAAGAATCGCTGGAAAAGAAGCAAAACGCTATCGACAGCGAACTGTCGGAAGTTTCATCCTGCCTCGGTAATTTTGTGCAATGGTCGCCGGTCCTGGAGACTTTGGCCAGAAACATGCCGTCTCAGATGGTTATGAGCGGGCTAAGAGCCGAAAGCATAAGTGAACGACGACCGATTAAAAGCCAAAGTAACACTAATCGCAGGGTCAATATCACTGTTTCCAGGAGAATGTTGGTTCTGGATATTAGCGGCAGTGAGCTGCGTGACTACGGCGACGTAGTGCAAAGTTATGCCAAACGCCTAAAGTCATCACAGGGTCTCGGCCCGAAACTCGAAGATATCGAGGTCTCGCAGAAACCCGGCACCGCCGGAGACTTAAAAACCGTATCCTATACGATGAATCTTATGTTCAAATCCGGTTCTTTGTGAGTTTGTATGAAATCGATTTACGGCAAATATTTTAAAATAGGACTTTCATTCTGGGCGGTTTGCTTTATTGTATTGTTTTTTTTCTACCTGATAATTCTGGCGCCACAGGAAAGGCTGCGGCGTGCGACTGAGAGAAAGCTCGCCGATACGAATCGCCTTGCACAATCAGCGAGAGATGCCGCCGAGGAGAGAAATAAAAACAGGCTGCTTGAGCAGCTCTCAAGTTCGGGCAATAGATTGAAAGATTTTGTTGTCGAGCAGGAAAATGCTGCTAATTTGACGTTTGATATAGGCCGGATATCCAGCGAAATAAAACTTAATTCATTTAGCAGCATATTCACAAGCGGCGAAGGAACCTTAAAAACAGATAATTATAGACACGTAAACACCAGGCAGATCAGCGTTAACTTTAATTCGAGTTTCAATAAGTTTGCTATTTTCCTGAATGCTCTGGAGAGGAGCCGTCCGGTTATATTCGTAGATACATTTTCAATTACTCGCTCCACGGAGCGTGATTCCGGCCATAAAGTGGATATGAAGCTGGCGGTTTTAGTCGGGAAAAGCGCTGAAGCTACAGGTATTGACGGTTGATTATCTTTGGAGTAGACTCATACAGTCCGGGGGATGTAAGTTTCAAGATATTAATATGAGAAAGGTGGCAATAGCGAATCAAAAGGGCGGTTGCGGCAAAACGACTACGGCGATAAACCTTGCCACAGCTTATGCCGTATCGGGCAGGAAGGTCTTGTTAATTGACCTTGATCCGCAGTCCCATGCGACTATAGGATTGGGCCAGGATCCGGAAGGCCTGGAGGTGACCATTTATAATTTGCTTACAGATCCCAATGCTTCTGCCTCCGAGGTGGTTGTGAAAAGTAATATAGAAGGATTATCACTGCTGCCGAGCAATATTTTGCTTTCAGGTATTGAATTCGAGCTGGCGTCACTCGAAGGCAGGGAGTATGTCTTGAGCAACAAACTTGGCGAGGTGAACGGCTCTTACGATATATGTTTTATAGACTGCTCTCCCTCGCTTAGCCTGCTGACCTTAAATGCGCTGGTGGCGAGTGACGATGTTATAATACCCGTCCAGACACACTATTATGCCCTCGAAGGTTTAAGACAGTTGCTCGAGACTATAGATATTGTTAAGAAACGTTATAATCAGGACCTGGATATCCTCGGGATTTTGCTGACCTTTGTCGAAAGCAGAATAAAATTGAGCAGACAGGTCCAGCGACAGATGAGGGAATTCTTCGGTGAATTGGTTTTTGATACGGTTATTCATAAAGATGTAAGGCTGGCCGAAGCTCCAAGTGCTCATGAGCCTGTTTTCATTTATGCCCCGGACTGCAAAGGCGCCGTTGAACATAAAATCCTGGCTGAGGAGATAGGCTGAGCAATGGCAAAAAAAAGAACAGGGCTTCAAAGCGAAATAGCAGGGATTTTTTCCGGTGTGCCGGTACCAAAGAAAAGCGGTAAGCGCTCTCAATCCGACAGCCCGGCAGAAAAGCCCGTCGATCCGGCATCTAAGCCCAGCGGTGTGTCGCGGGCTTCCAGCCCGCGATTCGAGGGCGGGACGCCCTCGACACTTATGCCGCAGCCGCAAGCTTCAGTAACACCAGCACCTAAAAAAACGGTAGAACCACTTCCGGCTGCTCCGCGACAAAAAGTTGTCGAAATCAAAGCTCCTGAGCAAATAACAAAGCGAATTCCGAAGAGAATATCAAAGCGGCGGAAAGATAAAATCTTTGCTCCGAAATCAGGTGTGAGTTCTTCAAGACAAAAAACAGGAATAATATTGCTTGTTCTTTTTTCAATCGCCCTTGTTATCGTGCTTTTACGGCCCTACTTGACGAATCCCGGAAAACCAGCTCCTTCCCGGTCGGGTGGAAAGCAGGACAACGGTAATTCAACCGTGGCTAATGTCGAAATTGACTGGCCGGTGCCGCCGGTTTATTCTGCAGATCTTCGCGATCCAATGGAATTGGGCTCACGGCAACGGATAATAGTTGAATCGTCGGAAGACATAGTGGTTAGGGGGATTGTCGTTAGCGAAGACCGTAAATATGCAGTTATCGGCATAAACTACCTGCAGGAGGGGGGTATCGTGCCGGGTACGAAGATAAGAGTCAATAAAATAAATCCTAATAATGTTGAATTTGAGGAGGACGGCAAGACATGGACACAAAAGGTCGAAGGTGAAAAAAGGTGATGTAAAAACTATAAAAGGATGTTTTTAATGGGTAATCTTAGAAAGGAGAATGTTATGAAAAACTGTTTGAAGACCGGACAATTGAAGATGCTGGTGGTTCTGCTGTTGATACTTGGCATCTGTCTTGTTAGTATCGCGCAGGAAGCAGGGAAAGCAACAGAGCAGGAGAAGGTTTTAACAAACGTGGGTGAAAAGATGCTTAAGATGATCAGCGTCGATTTCCGGGATACACCTATTGACGATGTCATCATGACTATTGGAAAGCAGGTAGATTTGGATATTGTCAAAGGTCCAGATGTTACCGGAAATGTTACCGCCACTCTGACGGACGTCCCGCTGGAAGAAGCGCTGAACCATATTCTTACCGCTTATGGCGCCGGTTTCGTAGCAAGTGAGAATATGATAAGAATCGTTCCTGCTTCACAGCTCACCGAAGAAACAGAAAAAATGGTCAGCAAAGTTTATCGAATCGTTTATGCGGATGTCAAAGAAGTGGAAAAGGTCCTGACAAAAGCAATTTCAAAGCGTGGTACAATATCCGCCAATCCGGGGACCAGTAACATTATGATTACCGATACCGAAAGCAAGGTAGCAGCCATAGATACATTTGTCGAGGAAATGGATCGCATGACGGCCCAGATCCTCGTTGAAGCGAGAATCTATGACATAAGCAATACGGATTCCCTTGACTTAGGCGTCGAATGGAATGCAGGGCGTAATACGGGATATGGCTCAGGTTATCCAACTTCAGATAGTACCTCCGGCAGAATAATTAATGGCCCGGCATCAGGTTTCAGCAGATCCGATCCATTTCTTCGTGGTTCGTTTTCTAGCCCAATAGAGAAAGCAAGTGCGACATCGGCGCTGAGCTTTGGCATACTTAACCAACACGTCGATATAGATGCGCTGATAACCGCAGCTCAGGATAAAAAGGCTGCCAAGTTGCTTGCAAATCCGAGAATATTAGTGCTCGATAATGAGACAGCCAGCTTCAAGGCCATCAGAGAAATCCCTTACCAGCGGCTGCAGCAGGGGGGATATCAAAGCTTTGGGACAACGGAATTCAAGGAAGTCGGCGTTGAGCTTCAGGTGACGCCTCATCTTGCAAAGGATGGTATGATTAGATTGCACATAATGCCTGTTTTCAGTGTTCAGACGGGCAATATTCCCATACCATTAGAAACCACTGCTGGAATAGGTCAGGAAATTCGTACATCTCCCCAGCCAATAGTTGACAGGCGTGAGGCCGACACAATAACGCTCGTACGGGATGGTGATACCGTTGTAGTTGGTGGCTTGCGACAGGAACAGATTACAACAGAGGTGAGCAAGGTTCCGTTGCTCGGTGACATTCCAATTTTGGGCATGTTGTTCAGCTTCGAGGGCGAGGATCGCGTGAGTAGTGAACTGGTTGTCTTTATAACTCCGAGGCTAGTAAAGGAATCGGTGCTTACAGGAACTGAAGCTGAGAATCTGGAGGCAACGGAATTTGTCGGTCCCCAACTTCCAACTACGAAAATCGATCATGAAACAAAAAAGTTAAAATTACGGTAAATAGAGAAAAGTAGAATTCTATAGCTGGAACCAGAAGATGGGTTTTAGCACATATATAGGCCTGTAAAGTGATACAGTGCTGTGTATGCCTTAACTGGTGATTATTATTGCTCGTATCAAGTGCGGGGCAGATTGTCCCCAAAAAGCTATACCTGCCCCTGCTTGAGACGGGTTTGAGTATGTTCTCTTGTAGGCGAGCAGTAGTTTGATAATGAGGACATAACTTCGATTGTTCGGAAGTTGTTTTTGTGTAGCATAGAAAGGGTGTTTAATAATGGTAGAGATAAAAGGGATATTAATCGAAGCTGTCGAGAGAGAAGCGAGCGATGTCCATATAAACGTTGGTCTGCGGCCTATCATCCGCGTGAATACGGAACTCGTTGAGACGGACTTTCCACCCATTACTGATGAGGATGCAAAAGAGATACTTGTATCATTGATTGGGCAGGATAAATTCAATACATTTGAGCAAAGGAGAGATTTTGATTTCTCGACAAGTATTACTGATCCGAACCAGCGGTTCCGTGTAAATGCTCATTATCAGCGTGATACAATAGCAATTTCGTTCAGATTGATTTCGGATCTTGTTCCTACAATTGAAGAATTAAATCTGCCGGAGAAAATCAAAGAATTTGCCGATCTGCCGAGAGGATTGGTATTGGTAACGGGACATACGGGGGCCGG
This sequence comes from Sedimentisphaerales bacterium, assembly GCA_016936275.1. GTDB lineage: Bacteria > Planctomycetota > Phycisphaerae > Sedimentisphaerales > Anaerobacaceae > JAFGPJ01. The sequence goes on along the minus strand of JAFGPJ010000354.1, from coordinate 5,779 downwards.
CAAGAGTACAACTCTTGCTTCGACGATAGGGCTGATCAATACAAAATATCGAAAGCGTGTAATCACGATCGAAGATCCTATTGAATATTGGCTCTTGAACGATATGTGTATGATAGAGCAGCGTGAAGTTGGTTCAGATTGTCCGGATTTTGCAACGGGATTGAGACATATCCTTCGTCAGGACCCGGATATCATCATGGTTGGTGAGATGCGCGATTTAGAGACCACAAGTTTCACGCTCACCGCGGCAGAGACCGGACACCTTGTTTTCAGTACCCTGCATACACCAAATGCCTCACAATCGATAGAACGGGTAATAGACATATATCCGGCTAATCAGCAAACCCAGGCTCGCACTATGCTGGCAAATGCGCTGCAGGCTGTCATTTCGCAGACCCTGTTCAGACGAATTGATCAGCCGGGAATGGTACCCAGCACGGAGATACTGTTGTGTACATCTGCTGTCCGAAACTGCATCCGTGAGAACAGGATTTATGAGATACCCAATATTATCGAAACATCTCGTCGTTTTGGAATGCATACGATGGATAATAGTATCGCAGAATTATGCTTAAAAGGTTATATCGACAAGGAAGAAGCGATATTACGGTCGAGTAACCGTGCTAAAATGGAAAAGGCACTTCAGCTTGCTCGAAGAGTTTGAAGCCTGCTCAAAAACCGATTCTTGGTCGGTTATACAAGAAACCTAACCACTGCTAAGTCGTGGAATAGGTGGTCTTGGAATTGTTTCCATCGGCAAGCATGTCCTTATAAAGTGTTTTATCTGTTGCTTTTACTTTTTCGGTATTTTAGAAAAAGTAGAATTTTTCAGCTTAAGGAGTTCCGTCTGTCAGAACACGAATCAAGGTTGTGCGTATGAATTCATAAAAGAGCTTTTTAAACTCATGGTTGAATTGAACCGTATTAAAAAGGAGACAACAGGTGACAACTCCCGGCATGAAAAATTCACTCCTGGTGCCTTTTAAGGAGAATCTGCAAAGTGTCATCTATGGCAAGAATGAATGTATCGATGTTATGATTGTTTCGCTCCTGGCCGGGGGATCTGTTCTGATTGAAGATGTCCCGGGTGTGGGAAAGACGACTCTTGCCAAAGCATTGGCAAAAAGCATAGAAGCCAAATATAGCCGGATACAATTCACGCCCGATCTGTTGCCTGCGGACATCCTGGGCTCTTCTATTTACAATCCGGTTAGCGGGGACTTCAAATTTTCTCCTGGCCCCATTTTCTGCAATATCCTTCTTGCCGACGAGATCAATCGAGCTTCACCCAGAACCCAGTCGGCCCTGCTGGAAGCAATGAATGAGAACCAGGCGACAATTGAGGGCCAATGTTATCCGTTGTCGAAGCCGTTTATGGTGATTGCAACGGAGAATCCAATCGAGTTCCACGGCACATATCCATTACCTGAAGCTCAGATGGACCGTTTTCTGGTTCGATTACCCATAGGTTATCCGACGGCCGAAGTTGAGGTCGACATTCTCAAGTCACATGCACATACTGAGCCGCTCGATAGAATAAAACCGGTACTACAGCTTGAACAGGTCCGGCGGATCCAACAGGATGTTGCCGATGTTCACATAGATGATAGTATACTTGAATATATTGTTGAAATAGTTCACGCCACCCGTCACGATAATCGTCTTCAGCTCGGCATCAGCACCCGTGGGACCCTGATGTTGTCCCGGGCGGCGAGGGCGCGTGCTTATTTTCAGAAACGTGATTTTGTTATTCCCGATGATGTGTTATGGCTTGTTCCCTATGTGTTTCCACATCGCATTATTATGACCACCAAAGCACGCCACAGTGGTGCTGCTGCCAGGCAGATTGTTATGGACATCGTTGGTCGTATCAAAGTTCCGGTTTGAGCAAGCGGCTGTAACGATGAGCAGAATGGATGCGAAATTACGTATTGGCTTGACCGATGCAGGTAAGATGATACTGCGAGGGATCGGTTTTGTCGCTTTAGCTGCTTTAATCGTTCCGGCTTTCGGTGTGCTGTCGGCTCTGGTCTCAGCTTTTCTGATGGCATTAGTCGTCGGTTTTATTCTGCGGCCCAGAGTCCGGGTCAGCGGTTATTTGCCTGATCGTATCGTAGTAAACAATTCAGTACAATTGAGGTACATGCTTAAAAACATCGGGCGCTTTTCGGTGTATAATCTTTGCCTCAGGTTCGATGCTTTACCTGATGCGATCGAGCAGGTTGAGAGCGGACATGTTGTTTCTCATTTAGGGCCCGGCGACACTGTCGAAGTGATTGTTACAATAAGACCCAAGCGGCGCGGTTACTATTGGATCAAAAATCCGGTATGCCAATCCAGCTTTCCCTTTGGGTTGTTCAGTTTCGGCAGCTCGCGTGATGATAAGGAGATTCTTATCGTACTTCCTACGTTTTCATTTCTCCGAATTCTTTTACAAGGCCTGAATCCACAAGTTCATTCCTATAGCTCTATACTCGCCGGCCGTACCGGGGCCTTCCCTGAGTATGCGGGAAACCGTCCGTTTTTGCCGGGGGATTCCCGGCGGAGAATTGATGCACGTGCCTGGGCACGGTTGGCTATGCCGGCCACCAAGGAGTACCACGAAAATTTCGACAATTGTACTGCACTTGTGTTAGATACCGGAGTACCCAAATCCCTATTGCCTCTAAAAACGGATGCGATCAAAAAATTCGAAGCTGCGGTTTCTCTCTGTGCTTCAGTAGCATATACCGTCAATGATTATTGCCTTATCGATTTGCTTCTTGCTGGTCCCGATCTGTATCAGTTCACAAACCGGCCGAGAAAGATGCGTCTGGATAAAATACATGAAATTCTGGCCGGTATTAAACCATCTGAGGATTATATTCCGGAGCAGATGATATCGATATTGACGGATCGTCTCCATCGAATATCTGAGGTGATTTTTGTTCTTTATGGCTGGAAGAAGGCGTACCGGCAGTTGCTGGAACTGGCCGGCCAGGCCCGATGCCATAGTACAGTCTTTGTAATCGAAGAATCCGGTAAAATTGATTTAGACCAGCACGAAATGGCCTGGAGAGAAGATATCCGAATACTGTCTCCCGATGAAATTCTTACAGAACAGGTGATGCACTTGTGAAGATGCAAAAAACTATCGCTGTAATAATTATATTGGCAAGTTCGGTATTAACCGCACTGGTCTCCAGTGATATTGCCTATCCGGCTATTCTTTGTATGTTGGGGCTCGTGGGCTTACGGCGGAGCTTTACGTGGAATATCAAGCCGGAAAGATGCATTATCAAATCACTGCTGTTGCTCTTTCTGGCGATGCTGTTTGCAATTCACTACCGCTATATTGGTCTTACCGGTCGCATTGCTTATGAGCAGACGGCGGCTTTTGCCTGGCAGACAATCGCACGATATTTTCTGGCTTCGATGATACTCGTGCTGTTTCTGGGTTCACCGAAACGATTGCCGTCATCACTCGGATTGTTTCATATCGCCATTACGATTTCCGCCGGGCAGGTCCTTTTGCTTAATGATATGTATATTGCATATCGGCTTTTGGAGCTGCTTTCAGTAATTCTGGTTGTTGTTTATATAATGTCGGCACGCGACTCGACGGCCACGCCCATGCCGGCACAAATGGGACGTATGTCCCGGGGATTGGCTTTCGGCCTGATACTTATCTTTACTGCAAACTGCGGCTGGATTGCCGGCTCGATACTCTATCGCCATGTTGAGGTTCTTAATTACCTGCCTGTTTGGTTCTGGAGAGAAAATGTTGCTGATGATGGCCGGATCGAGGAACGAACTCGAATTGGATTCTCCGACAGCGGCAAACTTTCCAGTTTCTTTATGATTAAAGCAGAGCAGGATCCGACGCCGGTGCTCAGCATCACGTCTGATAGCAACCCGGCATACTTGAGGGCCAGGGCTTTTGATATGTATCGTCAGTCTCAATGGTTTGAGGCGCCATATCAGGAACTTATGTTCCCGGAAAAGAATACGCCGTTCGGTATGTATTTTGTCGGTGGTAGAAATCTGTTTCGGCTTCGGGGCACAGATGATTCTGATTATGAGCAGATGACGATTCGACATGAATTCGGACTGGCCGATGCGGTTTTTGCTCCTTTAGGGGCGTCTTTTATTCAGATTCCGTTCGACTATCTACGGCGTGACGACAACGATATCGTTTACGCTCCGAATTTTCGAAATGGCCTGGACTACCGGATAGCTTACACGAGATCAACTTTCAAAAGAGCTCCCCGACATATCCGCCGAATGCTGGATGTGCCAAAGAATCTCGATCCTCGTATCGTCCAACTGGCAGGCACTATCTTTGCGAACTGTAATACTACAAGTGAAAAAATCGATGCCGTCATTAGACATTTTCGTACTAATTATACATATTTGCTCGGATTGAATACTCCCTCCGAAGGTGATAAGCTGACCTACTTTCTGCTTAATGCATCTACAGGGTATTGCGAGTACTTTGCTTCCGGCGCCGCGATACTTCTGCGTCTGGCCGATGTGCCCACGCGATACGTCACAGGCTTTCTTGTCACGCAGAAAGGTCCTTTGGAAGACACATGGATTGCGAGGAATATGGATGCTCATGCCTGGGTTGAAGCCTGGGACCAGGAACAAAGCCAGTGGAAGATTGTCGAAGCGACGGTAGGTCAGAATTTAGAGTCGATGTCTTTGGATGTACAGGCAACAAGCGCTGTTGGTAGTCGTAACGCTCTTTTTGGCCGGCTTTTACTGGTTTTGTATGAGTACGGCCTCATCGGTCTAATAGGTTGGCTATTTAAATCCTATGGTCTTCGTAGCGGCCTAATTTTAATGGCAATTTTTCTTGGTTCTGCGATAGTGGTCAAGTTATCTTATCGCAAAAGAACGAAGAATTATCAAAGCCGGAAACAATTGATAGCGTTGAAAAATCCGGCTATTATTAGCTTACACAAGATGCTTGCAAGGATGGATCGCAAGGTTAGAGCGGCGGGACTGAGTAGAGAACTCAGTGAGACTATTCATGCTTTCTCTAATAGACTGCGCAGGCGGGAAGCGGATGATGGGCTTTGGACGAAAATATCGGATTGGTATCTCGAATATGCCCATCTGCGCTATCGCGGACAGATTAGCTCCGGAAACTTGGAGCAGTTGCAGCAACGTGCCAGAGGTCTGTGGGACTCCTTATGAACAATGCCCGGAGAAATTTGGAAGTATCTATATGATATTTTCAAAAAATCTGATTAATTTCGAAACATATTTATGGGAATCTGTAATTGATTATAAAAAATTGCCTGCTGATTTGTCTTCTGCGTTCTTGCTATTCGAAACGGTAGAATAAAAAACTTGCGCGTGGGAGCTATGCCGGAGGAGGCGGTTTTTTCTTTGATTGCTAATTTATTGAGATTATACTTACTATGAAGCTGAATGAAAATTAAGGTCTCGGAATCGTTATACAGGATATTTGGAGACAGGCGATGGCTTATAGGCGATTAGCAGGGTTTATACCGGAAATAAAAAGAATCGGAGTCTTTACCGCGACGTTTGCAGTGCTCTTGATTTTCAATGATTCTATTTGCTACTGTGCTCAACAACGGCAGAATCCTGCAACGTCTGCTGGCCAGGCCCAGGATGCTAACTCGATTAGCGCGACTGTGCCGGTTCCTCCGGAAGCTCCAATTGTCGATGCGACTGCTCAAATAACTGAAGATGGGCTGAAGGCTAAGAAAAAAGAAATCTCCGAATCGCAGGAACTGAGCGATGAGGTCAAATCGAAGATCAACGAGAC
>JAFGPJ010000353.1 GCA_016936275.1 Sedimentisphaerales bacterium | reverse complement strand
GTTTCCTTCAGCCACGGCAGAATCACGCTGGTATCCAGCCCGCCGCTGTATGCCAACACCACTTTTTCAGCTTTATTCTTATTCTTTGCCATTTAAAATGTCCTAAATTAGGCTTAAAACTGCTATTTTTAGCCTGCTAAATTATCACAGGTCCACTCTCCCCGGCAATTATATCGGCTATCAGCAGCAAAAACAATCAAAAGCATAAGAAAAGAAAGTAGTTCAGTAATATGCGGAAATTCTCCTCATCTGGAGAACAAAAAAACATTCCTTTCGATGCCAGATCAATCTTATTTTATGACGATTCAGAGCAGCTTAATATTCTTCTTCGCAGATATTATTGCTGTTACAGAAGACCTGTGTTCTGGATACCTTTAATCCTTGAATTTTATTTCGGGCATTTCTCTGCCGAGCTGTTTGTATGTCGCTTCGAGCATTTCGAGGAATTTATCTTTCTGCATTCTTTCGACGTGGCCGTCAAGGAACAGAGCATTGATTGTGTCCTGACAGTATTCGGGATTTTCATAAATAACAATCTGCCTGTAAGTTGAATCGGCTTTCGTTGAATGGCCGGAGACATAAATATAGCTCGGCCCGGCAAAATCTTTGGGCTTGAGCGGCGATTCGAGAACTTTGGAATTTCCATAATGCTGCTTCGCCTGTTCTAAACTGTCCGGCAGTTTTCCATCATGATCGTCGGCATACATGATGACCGCTAATCCCAACTGTTTCAAATTAGACATGGACACAGCATATTGAGCCTGCTGTCGTGACCGTGCGAGTGCCGGCATCAATATCCCAGCTCCGATAGCTCCGCCGGCCACCGCTCCCAGAGACGGCTCGATTCCTGCTCCGCGGTAATACGAGTGCAATCCCTTGGCGTCGAACCATGAATACTGGCACGAAGGCCCCATGTCCTGTGCGATGTGCGACAGTTGCGGCAAAACGAACGGCAGTTTTAGGCCGGCGTTCGAAGCGGCCATAGTCGCCATCGGCCAGAATTGCTGCAACGTCGTCGTTAACTGTGTAAATTGAAGCTTCGAATCGACATATTTGAAAGATACAAGCTCGCCCGGCAGCCCGGCTGTAACCTTTTTGAATCCATCCGTGCTGCGTATCGATTTTGTTCCTGAACTAATCTGATTAACCGCCGACGTGAGCATCGCTGTGTTTGAGCCGATAACGACGCGATCACCCACTATTGTCCAACTCGGCATGATCTGCATCATCGCCAGCGGCGCTACAGCCCAGGTATGTACGGTCCTTCCATCCTGGACTTGTGAACTGACCTGCACCATTCCCTCGCTTTTCTCGGCGGCGAACTTTCCGAGAGCTGCCAGCGATTCTTCCCAAAGCTTTTTATCTTTCAACTCGGCGATGATTACAAATCCACCCTGGGGTAACTGAATCGTTGTGCCGCTGGGCATAGCATAGAAAAGCATCGGCCCGCTCAGGCTTTCCAGCAGGGCCTGACGAATCTTAACATTCAATTCGGCTTCAACGGCGGCAATTCCCTGCTCAACTTCCATAAAATCATCGCCAATGACGGTTCTGCCCGCATTCATAACCGTATCGTAGATTGCGGCTATGTCGCAATTGAATGCTGAGGCGCTTATTGCACCGGATTCGACCATATCGAACATTGAAAGATTTATCGTTTTGAAATTTGACATAAGGCCCGTTCGGGGCTGCGGTATTTCCAAAAGACAATTAGCAACTATATCCGGGCCGGCGAATCCTACCCTCTCCGTTAAAGACTTAACGTTAGTCAGGCCGAGTTCCCTGATTATGGCTTCAATTGCTGCAAGTTCATCATCACCCGCACCACCTTCCATCCCTGCAATTAATCTTAAAATGTTGAATAACTTTTCACGATCAATATGAAGTACAAGAGCGTCGCCGGAGCCGGGGACATTTTGAAGACAAGACGGTGCCGACCTGCCGCTTTTGTTCTGCACGTGCTTAATAGCATGTCCTTCGCCATCGTTTATCGCAAAGACAAAATAATTCCCAACCCAGCCCCAGTAGCCGGGGACATCACCAGCATGCTTTGGGCCGTGCATCTTAATCGAATCGACCTCGATTTCGATAATATCTCCTTCACCCGCAAACGATTCCAGCTTCGCCAGTGAAGCGGCTATTTCCGCCTTCCGCGGTCCTGCATCCAGAATGGCAAAGCCGTAGATCGGCGGGCCCTGGATAGTGTTTTTTAGAGCCGCACCAATCACGAACGGTCGTGCCGTGACTTGGCAAATTACACCCTCTACCAGATCGAAGATCCCGGCTTCTTTCAAGTCCGGTTCATCTTGCCCAATTTTTGCAATAAGCTCTTTCCTGATGGCTTCACGAAACGTTTTTACTCCCGCATCGCTCCATATCCGGCCAAGGATGGTTTTCTCGAAAGCTGGTTTAAGTTCGTCGCCGCCGCTGGTTGCAACAAATCCGACAACGTCGTCTGGCATCACTATCAATAGCCGTTCGGCGGCGAAAGTCGCTGATTGGGCTTTTATTGGGCAAGCCAGACTAATCAGTAACACCTGCACACAAACGGCGGATAAAAGTAGTTTTGTTTTAGACATGATATCTCCTTTCCTATTTACAGAGTCGTTAATTCGCTTAATTATCAGCTTGTAAGCCTAATATTAGTGTTTTAAGGCGAAAAATGCCAACTTTTTCCGCATAAATTTCAAACAACACGAAGATATTAAAAACAGTAAAGATTAAATATATTCAGCTCATTCAGCCGGCAATAAATCACAGACCACCTTTCTCATAAGGTCAGGATTGCCGTCGGTGTCGGTGAAGAGCTTGAATTGTGCCATGGCCTGGTTTACGAACATTGAGATGCCGTCGATGGTTTTTATCCTTTTTTTCTTTGCGTCCTTCAAGAGCAGCGTCTCGGCGGGGTTGTAAACGGTATCGAAGATTGTCATCCCCCTCTTAAGGAATTCTTTCGGCACCGGCGTGGCTTCGACGTTTGGGTGCATCCCGATGCTGGTGCAGTTTATCAGCAGTTTCGCTTCGAGACTTTTCAAATCATCTAACGGTGCGAACTCGCAGTTGAATTCTGCGGCGAGATTTTGGGCTTTCTCGATAGTGCGGTTGTAAATTTTGATTTGTGCTCCGGCGTCAGTTAGCCCGGCCACGATTGCCCTTGAGACGCCGCCAGCGCCGAATACCGCAACGGGCAGGCCATTCAGTTTGGCCCTGGAAATTTTCATCCCGGTAGTAATCGCATCGAGAGCGCCGGCGTAATCTGTGTTATAAGCTTCCAGCTTGCCGTCCGGGCCGACAAGCAGAGTATTGGCCGCCCCGATCTTTTGTGCCAGCGGCTCGACGTATCCGCGGCTCACCCGGACGTAAGCCAGGGCATTTTGCTTGTGCGGGATTGTGACGCTGAATCCGCGGAAGTTCAGCCACTTTCTCATAAGGGCATGATGCAGAAACGAATCGAAGTCCTGACGGCCCCCTTCAACCAGCAGCGGCAGATAGAGATTGTTCATCTGCTTGTCGTCGAAGCAGGCATTGTGTATTGCCGGACTGAGCGAATGCCCGACCGGGTCGGCGATCACACCATAAAGCTGTGTCTGGGTATCTATACAATCGAAGCGATATAATCCCTTAAGGTTTTTGATCGTCAATTGGCCCGGCGCGGTGGCGTTCAGCTCGTCGATACTTGCGAAGGTGAGAAAACAGCCGAGCTTTTTGGCGAGGATCCTGCTGATAAGCCCGCCGGCGCCCATGCAGAAGATGATTCGCTCGGCGCTTGTCTGGTGCAGCAGATCAAATGCCTCGAAACAATCGTTGATGTGGTTGGCGACGTAGATAAGCTTGGGTATCGCAATGGGACATACGTTCAGGATTTTACGATACAATTTTCCTATATTGTCGAATTTTGTCTCGAAGTTGTGTGTTGACAGTATAAGCCGGCCCCTGGAGCTTTGCGAGAGCGCCAGCCTGATTTTCTCCTGGCCTTCGATAGAGATAAAGTTTTCGTACTCGAAGTCGATGAATTCGGCCCCGGCTTTCAGGGCGGCCGCCAGGATATCTACTCGCAGCTTCTGCGGATAATCTATCGCCCCACCCTGCCGCTTGTCGCGACAGGTTACAATAATGGGGAGCTTTTTATCGCTTGTGTTTTTGACATCGGCAATTAGTTTCTTGACCAGATCGAGGTTAAGGTTCTCAAGATAATCAGTACGCAGTTCAAGTATATCGGCCCCAGCGGTCCGCGCGGATTTGATTTGCTCGCCGGCCTGGTCGATGTTTCTCGCTGCTATAGGAACGGCCAGTTTTGTTTCCATAAAAAAAATATATATCAGCGAATGGTTCTGAAAGCAAGAGCAAAAACTTAAATACGAACAACAAAACCGGATTTTACACTACAAATTAAATGTTGCAAATTTTGCATGAATCGGTTATATTATTTTGTTTATTTTTTTGATAAAACCAGGATTGTAGCATTAGACACAATTGGGTAGTGCTTTGAGCTATAAAACCTGGGTTTTCTGTGTATATATGGTTTTGCAAGATGTTAGAGCAAGAGATTAAAATTCCGGCTTCGCATGCGGCCAGCTACAGGATAATAATCGGGATGGATATTCTCGGCTCTTTATGGTCCCGGGTAGAAGCCGATTTTGCCGGGTATAACAAGTTCGTTGTTACCGATGAAAATTTGGTCTCGGCGGGTCATTTGCAAAAGCTCTTAGGGCGGGAAAAAGCTCCTACTTTTATAATAAAACCTGCCGGAGAAACTTCGAAGAACATCGATACGGCTGTCGCCATAATAGAGGCGATGGAAAAGGCATATCTCGGCAGAGATACGCTCGTTGTCGCTCTCGGCGGCGGAACGGTCGGCGACATCGCCGGATTCGCAGCGGCCATTTTCAAAAGAGGCGTGCTGGTCCTTCATATTCCTACGACAACCGTAGCTCAGGCCGATTCATCCGTCGGCGGCAAGACCGGCGTCGATTCCAGCATAAGCAAGAACGCATTCGGAGCGTTCTGGCATCCGGCGGCTGTTTATATCGATGTAGCAACTCTTGCTACGCTGGACGACAGGCAGTTCCGTGCCGGGCTTGTCGAATCCGTAAAGCATGCCATTATTGCCGACAGTGAATATTTTGATTTTCTTGAATGCAATCTCGATGCAGTCTTTGGGAGAAAACCTGACGTGCTGGAACAAGTAGCTAATTGGAACTGTAAAATAAAGGGTAGTGTCGTCGAGGCCGATCCGGGCGAGAAGAATTTAAGAAGAATTTTAAACTACGGCCATACAATTGGACATGCAGTTGAGGCGGCCAGCGGTTTCGAGCTTCTTCACGGGGAGGCCGTCGCTATAGGTATTATAGCAGCCGGCCTGATCGAGATAGAAATGAAACTTGCTGAGCCCGGCAGGCTTGAGAGAATCCGGCAAATTCTTCAAAAACTCAATGTCCCGGTAACTTTGCCCAAGGAATTGGCCGATAAAGACTTGATTGACCTGATAAAACGCGACAAGAAGGCCGTAAATAAATGGCCAAAATTTGTCTTAATTAGCAAAATAGGCGAGGTTTATAGTCACGACGGACAATATGTTGTTGATGTCGCCCCTGAAGTGGTTGAAAAAGTGTTAGATAAACTTTAGAGGATAATTAAAGGTTAGAACATGTACAGAGAACAAATCAAAGTACTCGATTGCACAATCAGAGACGGTGGGCTTATTAACGATCACTACTTCACGGATGATTTTGTCCGTGCGGTTTACCAGGCGCTTTCCAGAAGTGGCATCGACTATATGGAATTTGGCTATCGAAGCAGCAGAGAGCTGTTCCCCCCACAAGATTATGGTGCATGGAAATACTGCGATGATGATAAAATCCGGCAGGTAATCGACGGCATCGAGTCGGACATCAAAATCAGCGTCATGCTGGATTCCTATCGCGTCAAAGAGCAGCAGTTTGCCCCGGCGGACGAAAGCCCCATAGACATGATTCGCGCGGCCACGTATGTCAAGTATATCGACAGCGCCATCGAGCTTATTAATAAATGTCATGATCTCGGCTACGAAACGACCTGCAATATCATGGCCATCTCGAAGGAGATAGAGCCGGACCTCGTCGAGGCGCTCGATCAGCTCGCCAAGACGCCCGTCGATGTGGTCTATGTCGTCGATAGCTTTGGCGCGCTGTACTGCGAGCAGATCGAATACTTAGTCAAGCTCTATCAAGAGCATTTGCCCGGCAAGGAAATCGGCGTACATTGCCACAACAACCAGCAGCTTGCATACGCCAACACCATCGAGGGCATCATCCACAATGCCAATTACGTAGACGGCTCATTGTACGGCATCGGTCGGGGGCCCGGCAATTGCTGCCTTGAGTTATTGGTCGGCTTCCTGAAGAATCCGAAGTTCAATCTGACGCCGGTCCTAAAGGTGATACAAGATCACATGATCCCCATGCTCGAGGAGATCGAGTGGGGTTACCTCATACCGTATATGGTCACTGGCGTGTTGAACGAGCATCCGCGTGCCGCTATAGCTTATCGAAAGACGGATGATAGAGATAAGTACGCCGAGTTCTACGAAAAGATGCGTTTGCCCCAGGAATAAATATCTTCCGCAGTGACAATTACTATCAATCCCCGCATCTCACGCGGGGCTTTTGTTTGAGCCGTTTTTATAAATCCGGACTCTTGTCATATCAGTATGTTTATGTTATGAAAGTCGTTATACGATGTTTAAGAAGTCTAAATATATGGTTGGCTCGAAAACTCGCACTTGGCTACAAGTTGTTTGATTGAAGAAAACACACTTATGGCAAAGAAGGGAAAACTTGAAGACTGGAACGAACTCTCGGACGAAGAGATCATGCAGATACGCGTCCGCGATCTCCACTTACAAATCCCGGGATCCGAGCTTGAGCCACTCATAGAACGGCTGTATGAAGAATTAGATAATAAGGGGATAAGTTTTCATCCCACATGCTACCTTGCCGATGAGTGGTTCTGCCCGGAGAAAGTTCCAATCATCGGAGTACCTTTCTGCCTTGCACATCCGCGTCTCAAACACATTGAGCAAAAAATGCTGTACGAGGTGGAAGGAGGCACCGAAACATCTTGTATGAAGCTCCTGCGACATGAATGCGGACATGCCTTGAACTACGCATACGAGATCTACAAGAAAACCCGATGGCGAGAACTGTTCGGCTTGTTCTCAGCGAGGTACTCAGATTCATACTACTATCAGCCCTATTCGAGGCGCTTCGTGATACACTTGGAAGACAATTATGCCCAATCTCATCCTGATGAAGATTTTGCCGAGACGTTTGCCGTTTGGCTTACGCCGAATATCGATTGGGAGCAAAAATATAACGGCTGGCCCGTCATAAAAAAGCTGCGATACGTGGACAGTCTGATGAAGAGGATTGGGAACCAGCCGCCCGTGAATACGGTCAGGGAGAGTCCCCCATGGTCGGCGTCGCGGATGACTTCGACGCTCGCAACTCATTATGAGCGTAAGCGCAGAGCGCTGGGCAGCGAATTTCAGGGTTTCTATGATGACAGTCTTGAAGCATTGTTCGCCTTGAGGTCCAGCAGCTCGACCTCCATGAAGGCCTCAAAGCTTCTGCGTCACCATCGCCGTGAGCTTGTTGACAGTGTTTCACGATGGACTGGACACCGAAAGTATGATATTCGTCAGTTGGTCAATACCCTAATTACTCGTTGCGATACGCTTGATCTATATGCCAAGCCCGGCCAGACGGACAACATCATCGGTCTTACTGCATTGCTTACGGCAATCGCAGGAAACACTCTCAAGCCCTTCAGGAGGTATATACGTCAATGAGCCGAAGACTACATATAACGGTTTTGGTTGACGCAGCAGAGATTACCAAAGACAATCCCAACTTTGAGGTTCGCCCTGAAGTTCCGACAACAGAATACCATGTCATATCAGCGCTGCGGAACCTTGGGTACGAGGTATTTGTCCTTGGTGCTGTAAGCGACATCGGGACAATAGTTAAAACACTAACAGAACAAAAACCGGATTTGGTCTTTAATCTTACCGAGGCATTCGAGGGGGACCGGCAAATGGACAAAAACATCGCGGCACTTCTCGAAATGGTCGGTATTCCTTTTACAGGCACCGGCGTCGCAGGTTTGATGCTGTGCCGTGACAAGCGATTGTGCAAGGAACTGCTTAGCCTGCATAAGATTCGCGTTCCACACTTTTATTCTCTACCCCTGGGACGCAAGGTTCCAGCTGCAAAGACTATAAAGTATCCGCTGGTTGTTAAGCCAGCTTTGGAAGACAGCTCTGAGGGAATTTCCAACGCTTCGTTAGTTAGTAACGTTGCCGAGCTTCAGGAACGTACGCGTTACATGCATGAGCGATGGGAACAGCCGGCAATTGCCGAGGAGTACATTGAGGGTCGGGAGCTGTACGTGAGTATTTTGGGCAATAAACAGTTGACCGTGCTTCCGCCCAGGGAGTGTTCCTTCGACTCAGATAGCGGGGCCGGCCCGCAACTTGCAACTTACCGTGTTAAGTGGAACGAACAGTATAGGGAAAAATGGAATATAAAATTCGGCTTCGCCGAGCTGGATGAGGTGACATTGAAAAATATCGGTCACGTCTGCAAAAAAGTCTTTCGGGTCCTTCAGTTAAGAGATTACGCCCGAATTGATCTTAGGCTCACAAATGATAACAAAATTGTTATTCTTGAAGCCAATCCCAATCCCGACCTCGCTTACGGTGAGGAAGTAGCCGAGGCGTCCGATCATAGCGGGATGGCCTATGAAGAATTGATTGACCGCATCCTGCATCTTGCTCTGCACCGGTACAAATAAAAATGCTCCCGAACCACATTAACACCGCAAGTTCTCTGCCGACAGCTTGACCATCCGGTGGTAAAAATCGAAAGACAATGGAAAAGAGTTAAAACCTGTTAGTTTTCAATGTGTTCTATCCTGCTGACATTTTTTGCTTGCCTTTTGGGTGGGTGCAGTTAGATTCTATAAAAAAAATCCTTGTTTGGAGATTTGGTCATGATAGGTAAGAAGATAAGACTCGAAAGGATAATCGACCGCAATTCGCGCAAAACGGTAATTATTCCGATGGATCACGGGGTAACAGTCGGGCCGATTGAAGGCCTGGCGGACATGCGGACGGCGGTCAGCAACGTCGTGTCCGGCGGAGCAAACGCCATCCTCATTCACAAAGGCATCGTCAGAGCGGGTCATCGAGGTACGGGCAAGGACGTGGGTTTGATTATTCACCTCTCCGGCGGAACATCGCTTAGCCCCGATCCTAATGCCAAGGAGCTGGTCTGCACCGTCGAAGAGGCCATCAAGCTCGGCGCCGATGCCGTCTCGGTGCATATCAATCTCGGAGCCGATACCGACAAAGAGATGCTGAGGCAATTAGGGCAAATCAGTGAACGATGTTTAGAGTGGCAGATGCCACTGGTGGCGATGATGTACACCCGCGGAGCGAAAATTAAGAATGAGTATGAGGTTAACAACGTCAAACACGCCGCGAGAGTTGCCGCTGAACTGGGTGCTGATATTGTAAAAGTCGTATATACCGGCAGCGTTGATAGTTTTACTGAAGTTGTCGAAGGATGTCCGGTGCCGGTAGTGATTGCCGGCGGCCCGAAAATGGATAGCGACGAGGAAATTTTTAATATGGTCGAAGGTGCCCTAAAAGCCGGAGCAGCAGGCTTATCAATAGGCCGAAATGCATTCCAGCACGAAAATCCAACTAAGATGGTCCAGGTCTTGAGTAAAATAGTTCACAAGGGAGCAAGTGTTGCCGAAGCCGTTAAAATGCTGAAGGATTAGCTGGGGCGTAAGTGCTCGATCCGCAGTCTGTGTTTGAAGAGCAGCAAAAAAGTCAATTCCTAAACTAAAAACTGGAGGAAGAATAATATGCATCGTCATCAAACAACTATGTTGTTGATCTTTATTTGTGCCACAATAGTATGGCTCGTTGGTTCTACGGATGTGACAACGGGGCAAGAACCGACGAAGCTCATCCAGGCCAAGGACGGCTCCGGTATCATCGGTTACAAGGACACACCTATTCTGCCCTGGTGTGGATACCATGTTCACGATCCTGACCGCCCTGCTCCGCCGAAAGTCACGCCGGGTCTTCTCGGCATCGAGGAAAAGGCCGGCACTGCCCCGTCGAATGTCGTAAAACTCTTTGATGGGACAGATTTATCTAAATGGAAACCTTCCGATTGGAAAATCGATAATGGCGAGTTGATTGCAGTCTCCGGTAACCTTGCCACGAAACAGGAATTCGGCGACTGTCAGTTGCATTTGGAGTGGCAGACGCCAGATCCACCACAGGGCCATATGTTCGATCGCGGCAACAATGGGGTAATGCTCATGGGACTATTTGAAATTCAGATTTACGACTCTTATACGGAGAAACTCTACCCCGACGGCCAGGCCGCCTCAGTTTACGGCCAGACTCCGCCGATGGTAAACGCCTGCAGCAAGCCGGGCCAATGGCAGACTTTCGACATCATTTTCTTCGCTCCCGTGTTCAAGGACGGCAAGCTTGAAAAAGAAGCTTATGTCACCGTCCTGCATAACGGCCTGCTCGTTCATCATAATCAGAAAATTTATGGCCCAACGGGACACAGAATTCTACCAAGCTATGACGAACCTATTCCCGAAAAACTCCCGCTGGAACTCTCGGCCCACAATAATCCCGTTCGTTTCAGAAATATCTGGATAAGACCGCTCTAACTTCTTTATTAGAGATGCGCTTGTTCGTTTGAACGTCACGAATCAAAGCCAAAGCCGGGATTTACTTTCTGATTCGATACACGTATAATCAGACGCCTATAAGGAATGTAAATGGACCAGAAGGGAAACCAGTTCAGCACATTTGCAGGGGTCTTCACGCCGTCGATCCTTACTATACTCGGCGTGATAATGTTCCTCCGTGCCGGGTATGTGGTAGGCGAGGCAGGTATCATCAACACGATTGTTATTCTTTGTCTCGCAGAAATGATCAGTCTGCTTACCGCAATTTCGATGAGCGCCATCGCCACGAACACACCCGTTGCCGGCGGAGGAGCATATTTTCTTATCTCACGTGCACTTGGCCCGCAGTTTGGCGGGGCCATCGGCCTGGCATTGTTTTTGGCCCAGGCCCTGTCCGTGCCATTCTATATTCTGGGCTTTACGAATTCACTCGTGGCCAGTTTTCCAAGCCTCAACACATGGTTTATTCCGATAGCTGTGGTTACTGCGGCGATTCTCTTTTCTGTGAACCTTATCAGTTCGGGACTTGCCGTCCGTATTCAGTATATCGTGATGACCATGCTGGCTCTGGCCATCGTTTCTTTTCTGGGTGGTGCCCTGCTTCTATTCGACCCGGAGTTGTTCCAGGCAAATATGGGCTCGTCCTATTCGAACGACAATATAAGCTTCTGGGTGGTCTTTGCGATTTACTTTCCCGCCGTGACCGGTATTCTGGCCGGCGTGAATATGTCGGGCGATTTAAAGGACCCAGCTCGTTCGCTCGTACGAGGTACAATGGCGGCCATCGCCGTAGGTTTTATAATCTATCTTCTCGAAATTCTTTTATGCGGCGGTTCTCAGCAGCGAGGCGATCTGCAGGCCCAGCCCTTCGAGATGCTGGTAAAGAATGCTTTGTGGGGCACGGGTTTTTTGGTAATGGGCGGTGTTTTTGCCGCTACGATATCCAGCGCGGTCGGCTCCTTTCTCGGCGCGCCGCGAGTACTTCAGGCCTTGGCGCGAGACCAGATTTTTCCGATCCTCGGCATATTCGGCCGCGGTTCAAAGGACAAAGACGAACCGAGATACGGCCTTGCACTGACGCTGGGATTGACATTAGGAATTATTTTTCTGATGGGCGGCGGTGACTCTATGGCCGCTTTCGATATGATTGCTGCTGTTGTCACTATGTTCTTTTTGTGCACATACGGCATGATAAATTTTGCTGCTTTTGTCGAATCATTCGGTGCTAATCCTTCTTTTCGGCCGCGTTTTAGGTTCTATCATTGGACTACTTCGATTCTCGGAGCTGTTGGATGTCTGGCGGTAATGATCCTGATAGATGCATTTGCTGCCGCGGTGGCAATCACCGTTATTGCCGCGATCTATATTTACCTGAGCCGCAGGGTATTCCGCTCGGCGTTCGGTGACGCCCGCCTGGGTTTCCAATATGCAATTGTAGTGCGGGCACTGCAAAAACTTCGCATGATGACGCCGCATTCAAAGAACTGGCGTCCGACCTTTCTTGTCATGGCCGGCAACACACAAACACACATCCCGCTTATCAAGTATGCAGCCTGGATGGAAGGCGGACGAGGCCTCGTCACAGCGGCACAGGTCATATCCGGCGACTTTGAAACTTATGCCGCCCGGGTCAAAAACCTCCGCGAGGCGATGGACACGTTTCTTCGCAACAACGCTCTTGCGGTATTCCCGGAAGTCATCTTTGCCGAGGACATGGATGAGGGAATTCGCACGCTGGCGCAGGCCCATTCAATCGGTCCGCTCAAGCCCAACACGGTGCTGTTCGGCTGGCCCCGCAGCGCAGAGCGTGCCGAAGTGATGTTCCGTAACGTCTGGAGCATAGCCGCGATGGGCAAGAGTGTCGTAATCGTTGCTGAAAAGGGGCTGCCCTCGGAACATAGACAGCGGCAGCGAATTGATATCTGGTGGAGAGGCCGGCAGAACGGATCGCTCATGGCCACGCTTGCGCATTTGTTGTCGCAAAACTGGGAATGGCGTAACAGTCACATCAGGATTCTTCGTGTCATCGGAGACGCAGCCGGTCGCGACTCATCGCGCCAGGCCGTCCGTAAACTCGTCGAAGCAACCCGCATTAGTGCCGTACCCCGTGTAATTGTATCCACGGAACCATTCAACGATGTGTTCCGAAGCCACTCGGCCAAAGCAGATGTGATATTTCTGGGAATACAACCCTCCGAAAATGAAACGTCAACGGAACTCTACAGCCGCATTTCTGATCTTTTGGCGGATATGCCAACAACCATCCTTGTACACTCGAGCGGCGAGGCCGACGTGTTCGTATAAATCAAAGCTTTACTTATTATTTCGTCGAGATGTACTCGTAAAGGTCTCTGACTACGGTCGGCTCTGCATCTTCGAAAAATGCTCCACGGCCAGGACTCTGAGTTGCATTTTCATAGCTGTGCAGAGGGGCTATGCTGGCCTTTACAGCAAACGGACGCTTGACCTGGTGAATCGGGAATAAATTCATCTTGAGTTTATCGCCGACTTTTCTGCTGCAGTTTTTGCTGTAAATACCTCGAAAACTCAAACTCTCACCGTGGCAGGTACACACTTGCCCATCCGGCAAGACACATTCGATTCGAACTCTGCCGTCATCGCTTGTCAGCCGCCGAAATACTCTGGCGTTACAAATTCCATTGAAGGTCTCATCGTCGAGAGGGGCAAGGACTTTTGAGCAAAGCTCGCCGTACATTCTCGAATTCAAATTAATTAATCCTTCTCGATCATTACTCAGTGACTCTTCCAGAATATTGCGCAATGACTGAATATCCAGCCAGAATATTTTATGCTCCAGCCTGCTGAGGATGCTTAAAAGCTCAATGCCGAAATGCTTGGGGAAGCGGAAGGCCCGCTTGAGACTCTCGTTGAAAATAATGTGACACATTTCACGTTGGTTGTCCCAATCCAGTTCCAGTAGCATTCCGGCGATACTGTTTGCCAATATATGTTCGTCCAGGTCGTCGGCCATTATGTTGCCGACTATTCTCCGAAAGTCACATAAGTGCTTTTTGCCCGCCTGCCCGATAGCGTTTTTCAGCGGCTCACTCATGTCCACCTGAAACTGCATGTCGAAATACTCCGATAGCGACGGGTCGTACACATCCGACAGCAGGCCTAAAAAACGCCTGTAAGTCTGCTGATACTTTTCGGGCCCGTACGATGAGAATAGCGACATTATTTCTCTGAACGGCTGGTAGTTTTCATTATCGTCCACCGATTTGAGAATGTCGCCCAGATAGTGCCTGAATCTGTCCGCGATTGTTGCCAGGCGGCTGTCCCTCATCACATGCATCTGATAAAGCAATTTGTTCAGGCATTCTTCCTGCCGTTCCGGATTGAATAACTCCGAAATAATGCCGATGCTCGTGTCCGGCCAGGTTGAGATAATCCATTCATACCGCGATGTTTTGCTCTCTTTTTTCGGTCTTCGGCGACGGTTTTCAAATAACCAGAAAACAGCCGAACTCGGCAGAAAATAATAACCCGGATGCCGGATGTTTTTCCAGATGCGCCTCAGCTCATTGACGGCAAGTGTCATCACTAAAAAAGCCAACGGAATACGAACCACGGCTGCCAATTTTCCCGCAGGTGTATCCACAAAAAATGCATCCACTAAAAGCAGAGCGATAATTATATTGACTAAAATTGTCATTATCATGTGGCGCACAAATTCCCTTACTTTATTTATGTTTAAAGTCATCGCATTTTCTCCGTAAAATAGATTTGCAGATTCCTTTCCAAAAAAAATCATAGCCGAAAACGCAAAGCCGGGACTCTACGTATCTTAACCGAAAATGTCCTTTTATCGGTACATCGACAAAATGGGCCCTTTCAGCACAGAAAATCCGCCCATAAAACGAAAAAAACCGATAATAAGCCCAAAAAAGTCGCGCATTCAGATATGATATGAAACCAGGTACAACTTAATCAGGCCCCAAAAATGATACTTTTTCGCTTACTTCCGATAATATTAGCTTTGAGGCATGAGTCCACATAAGTTGCGCCCTCATATGAACAAACGGACCTGCTCGCATTTTTTGCCGTGATCTTGGCTGCAGTCAGATCCAGCTTATAGCAATCATTGATGCTACACGTTATTCGTACAGGATGGGATTTTTATGCCAGTCTTTGTCAACATCGTGACGGTACTGGCTTACGCGCGGGCGGCGCTCGCGCAGGCGGACCGACTCGATGCCGAGATAATAACCGCTGGAGAGTGGATTTTTGCCGACACACTCAAGACGCAGCTTATATTTGCCCGGGTCGGGCCAGAAGTCCAGCAGGTGATATTCACGAGTCGAAATGTCACTGTTATAGAGGTCCGTGACACCGCCGAGCTTGACGTCGTTCAGGTACGCCTGATATTTGCCGTAGTCGTAAGACCGGGTCATAACCAGCAGCAGACGTTGCGGCTCTTTCTTTTCGATTTCAAAGGGAATCTCAATCCAGGCTTTTTCCTGCCCTTCCGGACGGTAAAATAAATGAACGTCGGGGTAGATATCCAGATTCTGGGCGACGGCCACACCCTGGCCGTGATATTTGTCCGCCGTATATTCACGAGCAGCGATAATTCTGTCGAGGTTGGGAAGTTTTCGCTGCCGGGCGTGCGGCGCGCGGGCTTCGAAAGTCGGCTCGCCCATCTGGTACCAGAAGGCGACGCTGGAATAGTCGTCTTCTCGCTCATTCCAACTGTTCGACTCGTATTTCGGATTCTCATCGGGTGACATCCAACCGTAGTGCTCGAATGTAACTTTTATTGACTTGCTGAAAACAATCGGGTCGGTAACGTGCCATCGGTAGGCGCTGGTATGTCCGCCGATGATACCCCACTGGTCGAAATACGGTACGCCGAAGTAAGGCGTGCTCGTGGTCTTGAGTCCCCAGGCGGAAAGAAAATAATCTTCCGTCCCCGTGCCCCAAATCGAGGCGGTTTTTTCGCCATCGATGTAGGCTTTCTCGTCGCCCTCGCCGAACCACGCCGGGCTTCGCGTCCGCACGCTCAAAACGGTGCCGACATAGTGGCCTTTGCCCTTCGTATCGAGCAGAACATAGTCCTTGTCGTGTTCGACGGGATATTCCTGCCGGTACTGCGCGTAGAAGTATGGCATATCGTCGCTGATGTGCTCTTTCTTGACCCAGTCGATGTTGTAGTAGAGCAGGCTGATTGGTTTTTCGCTCTGGTTGAGAATCTCGATGCGAGCAGACTTGCGAAACGGCATGTGCCAGAAGCAATTGTAGGAGTCCGCATCCTCGACGATAACGGGCAGACTGATGACCTCGCTGCGTTTGCCGAAGCTGTTGGCAAAGAAATCACCCACGGGGGCTTCGACAGCGGGCCGCTCGTTGCCGTCCCAGTACATCCGCAGCAGCATTTCCTGGTGATCGGCCGAGCCATTCTTCGCCCAAGGGTGCGGCTCTGGCCCAAGAAACGTCATCCAGATGTGGGTGATTACGCCTGGACCTTTGACGTTAAGCAGGATTTTCTTCTGCCCCGGCTGAACGTTGCTGTTATCCCAATTACTGTTAGGATCGGGTACACCGTTCGGGTCAGGCTTGCCGTCAGGCCCTATTTTATGCGTGGATGTCGCCCTCATGCTTCGGCCATCGTGCGGCAGGGCCAGCTCCGCCATGAAATCAGCGGCTGCAATGCTGCAACACAGAATACAGACTGATAAACCCACCACGATCGACGAGCACCTTGCCCTGCCAAATCGTTGCTCTCTATGATTCATACGATTGACCTTTATGTTAATTTAATTTTGTCAATCAATTTTCTTGCCGATGGCCTCACGGGCACCTCTTTGCGTTATGAATTCGCCCTTGAGGGTTTTGTCTTCAATTTTGCCTTTGAATTCCATTGTGAACTGCCGGTCGTTGAAGCTCATTTCGATCTTGAAGCTTACGTTATTCCCATTGACCTTCAGGTCTTTAATATCCACCGGATTGTCACGGAACGTGTATGTTCCGGTCATGTCCGGCATGATCTTCAGCATGCTGGTCCGTGTCTCCTGCTGGGTTTCCCTCGTGAATTCCCATGTCCCGATGACTGCCGAAGCTTCCTCGGCCTTCTTGCCGGTTATCTCGCTGGTGCCCCGGTCCGAGGTCATCTGGCCCTTAAGGTTCTTGCCGTCCAGCGTACCTTTGAAGTTCAATGTGAAGGTCTCGTCACCCCAGCCCATTTCGAGAGCGAATGTCACTTGGTTGCCGTAGAGCTTGAGGTCTTTCATGGGGATCTCGCCGCCGAAGAACTCATACCTACCGGTCATATCTCCATTAATCCTCATCATACCCGGCATCGTGCCGAATTCGGATACCGATGTCAGGTCCCATTTTCCGACGAGGGCCGCACCGACTCGTGTGCCCTTGGCCGGCATCTCGCCCTGCTGGCTCTTGAATACGCCTGTAATATCGTTGCCGGCTATTGTGCCATCGAAATCCGATTCGTATGTGTTGTCGCCGAACGTGCTCTTGCGGCTGAAGGTGAGCTTGCCATCCTTGAACTTGACATTGGAGATGACCGTATTGCCGCGATCACTCATCCACTTGCCTTCCAGCGTACCATCGGGCTTTTCAGAGACGGCTAATTGGCCGGTGATGTCTCTGTCGCCGATATTAAATCTGATGTCCCATGTGCCAAGTGCCGGCGACTTAGGTTTGAACCGGACACCGTTGACGTCAAACTCACCCTGGTCGCTCGACATCGCGCCCGTGATCTTGCCGTCCTTGAGGGTGCCGGCGTAATCCATTGAAAATTCCTGGTCGCCGAACTGAATTGTACGAACGAACGTGAGTTTTCCATCCTGAAATTTGACATCCGATAGATTGTCTCTGGAGCCCCATTTTCCGGCAAGTGTGCCATCCGCATTTTTAGAGATGGTAAGCATGGCATAACTATCCCGGCCGCCGAACTCCATCGTCATTTCCCACTGGCCCGTGATGTCCTCGGCCGCCAGGATAAGCGACGCCTGTGTAAGCAGCATAAGACAGGCTGGAACTAAAATCCTGCCGATTGTTTTGTTAAGTATCCGACTCATGACAAACCTCCTAAAAAAGTGTGTTTTCTGCCTTGTTTCTACCCAGCTACGCAGCCGGGCATATCCGCCTATCACAATACCACCGGTCACGGTGGCAGGCAAATATTTCTTCAAAAAAACAAATGCCAGCTAAGAGGTAAGCTTGCTCTTCAATACCTGATCTCGTTCACAATTTACTCGACTTCAAACAGCACTTCGTTCCTTCTGAGGAACGGAATTTGAAACGGAGGATCATAACGTGCAAAAATGTCCTGCCCTTTGATCCGAAGTCCTTTATTTCTGATAAATTCCTCTAAAAGGATTTTCTTGGCCTCATACCTCTTTCTGCTCCACGATCCGGAATATCGAATTGCAGCAACCTTACGGGCAGGTATTTGTCTTAATCTGACGCTGGAATCCAAAGGCTCGGGCAAGGTCTCCATTGTGTACTTTGAAGGAATAAGGAAACTAACGATGTATTTCCCTTCGGACTGCTGCTGATTGACGGGAGCGGTCATTGCAATCTTTTCGGAACTGCTCTTCTGATTGACCGGGGCTGTCATTGCTATGGATTCTTTCTTGCGATTCTCACCAGAGATGTACTTGAAGAGCCTTCTGAAGGCCATATTTCCCGCCTCATCGAAATCAGCTTCAACGACAGTCTCAGCCACTATCTGGGACTGATACTGCCGGACCTCAAATTTGCCCTCTTTCTCAATTACCTGATATTTGGCTTTTTCTATCCCCACGGTTACACACGAACAACAAAGTAAAGGACATATCAACAATAAGCTATACAGCATAAGTTTTATTTTAGTCATGACGATCATCTTCTTAAAGAAATTCTTTTTCCAAAAAAATATCGTTACTTCTGCGTCTAAATATCATAACTTTTTAAGCATAGCCTGTGCAAGTATAATATAGGATAAGAGAATGGCCGGCCGAAAACTATTGACAGGTCTCAATGATTGGATTTAAATCGCAATATAAAAGAAAAAGTTCCTGCTTTGAAAAAATAACAAAATTGCAGTAAAGGATACGCACAATGAAAAAATTGTGGATAAATGTGGTTCCGTATAGCAAGGACATCGCCATCGCCGCACTCGAAAGCGGTGCCGAGGCGGTTTTGCTGCCAGACGGCGATAGTAACAAAGTCCGGCAGTTTGGTAAAATCAAAACGATTGAGAAAGATGGCGACATAAAGCCCGGCAAAGACGTCGAGTTCATCGATATAGCTGGCAAGGAAGATGAAGATAAAGCCGCTGCTGTGCCGACAGAAAAAATTGCTGTCCTTAAGATGCTCGACTGGACGATTATACC
>JAFGPJ010000352.1 GCA_016936275.1 Sedimentisphaerales bacterium | reverse complement strand
GGCTTTTATCTTATTATGCACGAGCATTTGTTCGTTTTTCGCAAGCCGAAAGAGGCCGAAGACCTGTCGCGGCTGAGATACAGCCGCTCAATTGACTATTGACGATTGTCTATTGACTATTGTTTCCACGGTTCAAATACCATTATTCTTATTGTACGCTATAGTTTATTCGTACTGCATAGAGTGATACGGCGTGATTATTATGCAATACGATATACGCGATACGAATTACGGTATTCTCTTATCGGTGAGTTTGCTGGGTTCGTCGAGCATCAGCACCGTATCGATATCCGCCATCAATTCCTGTTGATTAATTCTGGCAACGCGCTGATGTCTTCTATGGCCTTCAGCGGCGGTCTCGCCGGGTTGGCTGAAGGTGCTGCAACCGAAGGGCATGAAAACCGAAACCAAAATAGCAGCAACCAAAATTACTTTACATACAGAAACGGAAACACTCTTCATCATTTCTCCTTGTTATCGGCAAGAGT
The DNA here is from genome assembly GCA_016936275.1 of Sedimentisphaerales bacterium. Taxonomy (GTDB): domain Bacteria; phylum Planctomycetota; class Phycisphaerae; order Sedimentisphaerales; family Anaerobacaceae; genus JAFGPJ01. The sequence continues at coordinate 5,191 of JAFGPJ010000352.1, read as the reverse complement.
AATTTTTTATTATCCGGGCAGCAAAAAACGCGCCCTTGATTATAAATCAATTATACAAGTTGCCGGTATTGTTGTCAATGAAAAACGTGCGTGAATGGGTCCGGAAATATGCAAAAAAGAAAGGATTTTCATGTTATTTTGGGAGGTGGTCCTGTTATTTAGCTATGAAAACCAATAATTATTAAGAAAAACAAATCTATAATCGGCTTGCTGTTGCAGTGGGAGCGGAAATGCCCAAAGATATGCCCAAGAGGCTGAATGCAGGCCTATTATGGGAACGTGCGGCAAGGCCCTGGTCACCAGAGAATATCTAATAAAACGGCTTGTAGGTTTATTTGCGATACCACAAAAAGGCGTTTTTATTGCTTATAATCAGCTTAATGTCTGCCGATAAATTGATTTGGTGAAAATTGCAGGAGAGGTGGTAGATCGAGGTGAACGGGCACGGTAAATCTCGAATTCCCGGCAGTACACGCGCGTTGCTTCGGATCGATGCGCGGTTAAATAAGTGATGCTTAAAAGGCTTGTAGCAGGATATGGTGTGCGTGTGTTTAGGGGAAGCTGATGAATAACAAAAAGCAACTTGATGATTCGATCGAAATTCGGAAGAGCAGTATCGCTTCTGATGGATTGGTTATTTCATCGTGGAACTGGCTTAATGTAGGCGATGTGATGAGCAAAGAGGTGGCAACCATCTCTCCGGAGGAAGTAGTAATTTCAGCAGCGATAATTATGTCTGATAGTAAAATTTCCTGCTTGGTCGTTATGGATCAGGACAATGTTTTAGGCATCATTACCGAAACAGACGTACTCAGAAGAGTAGGCGAAAAGGGTAAAGACATCTACCAGGTAAAATTGAGCCGGATTATGTCCTCTCCAGTGGAAAGTGTAACCTCTGATTTATCTGTTCTTGAAGCCAGCAAAATTATGGGCGACAGGCATATCAAGCGGCTGCCGATTATCGAAGAGAGGAAATTGGTTGGAATTGTTACCCAGACGGACCTGGTTCGGGCTCTGACATCCTATGGATTGTGGAGAGATGTTTCTGAGATAATGACCAGAAACATTGCCGGTATTCAAATGCATTCAAGCGTGGCAGAGGCGGCGAAAATTATGACTACTCGCAGCATATCCTGTATCATGGTTATGGACGGGGGTGATGTAGTAGGTGTCCTGACAGAGAAAGATATGCTCGGACGAGTAGTTGCCTTACAAAGGGATCCTGCTGATACCAGGATGGAAGAAGTTATGTCTTTTCCGGCGACATCAGTTCCTTCGAATTTCTCTGTCTTCAGTGCCAGCAGAATAATGGAGGATATGAATATCCGCAGGCTGGTCATTACGAAGGATAAACATTTGTGTGGAGTCGTGACTCAATCGGACATTTTCATGGCGGTAAGGAACAAGCTGCAGGAGGAGGAAGAAAAGAGCTTGAGATTGCTGGAAGAGTCCAGGAACAATATTTATAAAACCGACGTAAACGGGATAGTAACTTATATTAATCCGTCATTTATGGAGCTCCTTGAAGTTTCCGGACGGACCGAAATCCTTGGCCGGCCTTTTCTGCCGGACCAGTTTTGGTACGATCTTGAAGATAGGGAGCGGTTTTTGCAGGAGCTTAAAAAGGGAAGTATTGAAAACAGAGAATTGACTCTGAATACGGCAAAAGGCAAGAAAATACATGTCACTGTCTTTCCTAATTATATAAAAGACGCCCATGGCGAAATCAACGGAAGCCAGGGAACGGTTTATGATGTCACGACAAAAAAAGAGCTGGTGGCCCTGAGACAAGCTGAGGAGGAGCTTGAAAAGCTGAATAAAGACCTGGGATCGGCGGTACGTGAGCTGAGCCAGGCCAATGAAGAGCTTAAGGAATTCGCGCATGTAACAGCTCATGATTTAAAAACACCATTACGAGCAATTGGGACTCTGGCTGATTGGTTATCAAAGGACTATGCCGATAAGTTTGATGAGCAGGGCAAAGAAAAGATCAGGATGCTTGTTAAAAGATCGGTACAAATGAGTGCTCTTATCGATGACATCCTGCGATATTCCAGGGTGGGACACGATATCGCGAAAAAGGAGCAGGTTGATTTTAATACTGTTCTGTCTGAAGTAATTGCCGGAATAGCCCCGCCTGAAAATATTGAAATAACCGTCGAGGACGAGCTGCCCGTTTTGATGTGCGATAAAACTCAAATCCTGCAGGTTTTTCAGAACCTGCTGAGCAATGCCGTAAAATATATGGACAAGCCCAACGGACAAATAAAAATCGGCTGTCTCGAGCAGGATGCCTTCTGGAAGTTCAATGTCACTGATAATGGGCCCGGTATCGAGAAAAAGCATTTTGAAAGAATTTTCAAGCTGTTCCAGACCCTTTCGCCGGGCGATGGAGTCGAGAGCACCGGCATCGGGCTATCGATTGTGAAAAAGATCGTTGAGCTGAACGGCGGCAGTGTTTCCGTGGAATCCGAAGTCGGCAAAGGAAGCACTTTTATTTTTACGCTGCCGAAGCAAACTTCCAGGGTCACTGCTATATTGGCGAATAACCGTGGCGCTGATTGATGCTTAATATTCGCAATTATATAATAAGTTTTGTCGGCGGTCATTCAATGTTTTGTTCGTTAAATCCAAGCTCCCGCCGGTAGTCTTCGAGGTAATCCATATCGCAAAGCACCGAAGCGGTCGGGACCTCCAGCTCGAAGACATCGTCGGAATGGCTGTGCAGCAACCCCCTCAGGCCAATATCGCCGTAATGCGTCAGAATCTCGTCACGATAGTGTGAAGAGAACAGGATTGGGTGGCCCCGCTTGCCCTTGTAGAGCGGCACGAGAATACTTTTTTCAGTCGTAACGAAGGATTGAAGCATCCGGTCGATGAGTCCGGTTGTGATTGAAGGCTGGTCGCCGAGCGCCACTAAAACCGTCCGGCAATTTTTCGGCAGGCTCGCAAGTCCGCAGCGAATCGAAGAAAGCATTCCCGATTTGTAATTTGGATTTTTCACGATGGAAACAGCCCGGCCGGATAGTTCGACGCTGATATGTTCAGCCTGGTGGCCCACGACTACATGGACCTCGTTAACTGTGCTCGCGAGAAGCTGATCGACGATATGAGCAATAACCGTTTTGCCGCCGAAAGGTAGCAGCAGTTTTTGAACGCCCATTCGGCTCGACAAACCTGCGGCGGGAACAACGGCACAAATCATGGCTGCTCCATCTTTTTCGATGGTCTGTGAGCAAGACCTTTTCGCCGGACGGCAATCAATTCGGCTGTGATGCTCGCTGCAATTTCGGGAACGGTTACAGCGCCGATATCCAGCCCGATAGGCGTAAAGATCCTGTCGAATTGCTCTGCTGTTGCAATGCCTGATTCGATGAAGTTCCTGCGAATCAAAGCTACTTTTCGCCTGCTGCCGATCATGCCGACATAGGCGACGGGAGCATTAATGCACGCTTCAAGAGTCTCGGCGTCAAGTTTGTGTCCTCGGGTGACCAGCACAACGTACGTATCGTCTCCTGCAGAAAGGGCGGCAGTTTTCTTCGGGATATCACAGCAGTGTGTTGTCGTCCCTTCCGGATACAGGTTCGATTCAGTAAACTCGGCCCGGTCATCTATTACGGTGACATCGAAGCCGACAAGGCTTGCCTGAAGAGCCAGAGCCTGGCCAATGTGACCTCCGCCGGCTATCAGCAGAAGCGGCTTAGGGATTACAGGCTCGACAAAAACTTCTGTCACAGTATCAGGACTTCGAGTACTTACATAGAAAAGCTCCGGCGTCTCACGGGTCAAATAGGAGTTTATCTTGTCCACCCCCGGAAAGGGGGCCTCCGATCGGATGACTTCCGGCACAAACCACTGAGAGCAGGTTTCCGTTTGTTTTGCAGTGCGGACGGTTGTGAGCATCACACCTCGCTGTCGCTTTCGGATTGCCTCGGTCATCCATGCATAGGATTTCCTGTCTTTTGCTGCTGTCGGATCGATGACGATTCGCATCGAGCCTCCGCAGATTGGAGCATCGGCGGCCCTGTCGGCGCCGTACAAATCCATGTCAAAGACCGCCGGTTGGTTCGACCGGCAGGCTTCGACTGCCCGGCGTTGAGCTTCCGCCTCTACGATGCCGCCGCCAAGCGTGCCGTGGATTTTGCCGGTAGCTTCGATAATTGCTCTTACGCCGGCCTTTCGTGGCGTGGAACCTTTGGCCTCCAGAACCAGAGCAACAGCAAAGACTTCGCCCTTGTCGATGAAATCAACGACTTGCTGACAAATTTCCGCCGCGCGGTGATTGCTATCCATCTGTTTCTCCATAATTACATTAGAGTTGCTCTCGCAAGGCCTTCTGCATAGGCATGGAACGAAGCCGGATGCCGGTCGCTGCAAAGACGGCGTTGCTGATGGCAGGTGCAATTGCAATGATCGGCGTCTCCCCGCCCCCGGCCGAAGGGATGTCCGTTTTGTTAATCAGGTGAACGTCGATCTTGGGGACATCCTTAAACCGCGGCACTAAATAACGGGAAAAGCTCGCGTTCAATATTTTGCCGTTCTCGAATTCCATCTCTTCACGCAGGGCGCCGCCCAGGCCCATGACAATACAGCCCTGAACCTGGGAAGTCAGGTTGGCGGGATTCTGGATCGGGCCGCACTCGAAAGCTTGACAGACCTCGTGCACCTTGATCTCGCCTTTCTTGCGGTCGATGCCGACTTCCACACACGCAGCCACAACGGAATTTTTTTCCGTCCCGCAGGCCAGCCCGACGCCTATCTCGTCAGTGACTTTCTTTTTGCGGTTCGGCCAGTCGAAGTGTTTAGCCGCAGCTTCAAGGACAGTCCGAATGCGCTCGTTATCAAGATGGGCAAGTCGAAAGGCAAGCGGATCAGAGCCTGCTGCTGCGGCAAGCTCGTCCATAAAAGATTCTCTAGCGAAATTGTTGGCTGTGGCGGCAAGGCACCGGTATGCACCCTGTCGCAAGGGAGAATCGGAACCGGCAGATAGTATGCCTGTATTGGGAATATTGTATGGAGTATCAATTGCGGCACCGCCGGCGTTGATATTCGTAAAGTCCCAGGCAATCAGTGAGCCTTTGCTGTCCAGGCCGCCTTTGCACTCGATAACGGCGGCCGGCCGGAAATAGGCCCATGTGAATTCCTCGGCCCGCGTCCATCGTACTGATACCGGGCGTCCTGCGGCTTTGGC